>NZ_JAAEJV010000017.1 GCF_015356785.1 Candidatus Neptunochlamydia vexilliferae
CCAGAGAGGCCAGCCAACAAAGAAACCCACGATGAGGTGGATTTATCAACTCTTTGAGGGAGTTCATATTCTCTATAAAACAACCGATCAAGGGGTTGCCGAAATGGTACTAAACCTCAATGCAGTGAGGATAACCATACTCAGCTTAATGGGACCGGTATACCAAAAAATATATGAGGATGCAGCATGACTTGCGGAACATGGGCTTGATGCTCTATTCTTAGCAATACTTGTCTACGGAGTGGCTCTAAAACCTCTTTACCTGCAGCGGTACAAGGCTTGACAAAAGGGGAAATTACACTCAAACAAGTTCGGTAATGGCAGGGTAGAAGGAAAGTATAAACCAGAAAAAGGATCAGCCCTCATTGGCTTTCTTTTGTTGGAAAAGGGGTGACCTTTCTGGGAATAGCATAAGGAGCTGTTATTTTAATGGCAGTCAGTCAATTTTCAACCTTACCAACACGATCTCTGAGATGCTCAACTTTATCGTCAACTTTTGAGAGCTTAAGATCAACCTCATTGCGAAAATCTCTCATGCTCCGATCTGCTTTATCAAGTCTTTTATCAAGCAATGTGTAAATCCATGCCAAGCTAAAAATAACTATCCCAATGAAGATCAACTGCCCCCAAGTAACTGTCACTGTTCCTGTTTCCATAATACCTCCTGAATACTCATTATAGCAGTTTCCTCAACCCTTTTCAGCATTAAAATTTAAATCATAAGGGGTGCCTCCTATAGGAAGCACCCTGCTTATTTAATGGCCGAGGATCTGGGAGACTTTGCCGAAGACAAAGTCAGAGCCTGCGTAGTCGCTGTGGCGGTGGCCATCGGCGTTGATCTGGTAGACGTTAGGGGGTAAGTCCCGAGGGTTTTCCGCACCAAAACGGCCCAAAGCGGTATCAAAGTCAAGAAGGGGGAATCCCATCTTGAGAACCTGGTCGTCATCCGAATAGAAGACAAACATTTTTGAGCAGTTTAGTGGCGCATCTTCATAGTCTTCTCCATATTCAAGCTCTTCATTATCTACTGCAGGAGCAAGCAGGAATACATTGCGCAAAGAAAAATGATTCCGCTCTGTCATTGCCTCTAGTGTAAGACGGCAGCCCATACTATGAGCAAAGACATCCACATTTCTTCCCAAATGAGCAATCTCTCCAAGCAAGGAAGCTACACGGGAAGGAAGGTAGTTAACAGCACGGTTTCTAGCACTTAAATACTCAATAACCCGGTCCCCTCCAGGCCAAAAATAGCAAATAAAGGTGTCATAAAGGTGAGCGGACTTCTCTATGATTCTGGAACAGTAGTTCATTGCTTTTTCAAACTCATTGTTGTAACCATGAATTAACACAGCAATATTTTTGCCTCGGGTGGCTTGAATCCACTGGTCTTGGGTAATGCCTTTCTTGAGGTCCTCTGTTATGACCGTTGAGGCGGACAAAGAATCGGGATCGGTAAACCCATGCCGATCACTTATATAGAGAACATCGGCAAAAAGAATATGAGTAAAAGTAAGTAGTAAAAATAAACACAGTTTTTTCATTAGTAACCTCCTGGTTAAAACTGAGTTCCATTCTATTTCAAGAAGATTTTTTTATCAAATTTTTTTTACCTCTTTTGACCAAAGGTAGATTTCCTTTTTCTATTTCTTCTGTTTCAGCAACAAGAGAGGCAAGGTCAATCTTAAACCCTTCGATAAACTTATGCCCCCATCGCTTTTTTCGATTGCGAGAGGATTTCAGGTCAAGAACAGTCGTTTTTTTATCTTCAAAAAAAAGGACAATCCCTTGGGAAGAAAGTTTTTTTTCCCATAGCTTCTTAAATGACGCAACACTTGCCACCCCATCGAGATCTTCGAAAAGGGTTTTCCGGCAAAGTGAAAGGGTAAAGGGTTGCTTGCGCTCCATTAGTTGATAGGCATAAATCCCCTGATCGATAGGAATAAGGGAGCCCACCTCTTTTAAGGGATGGTAAAGGAGAAAATAGTCGCTATGGCTTTTTTCAAGGGCAGCGATGCAGTCATGAAATCCGATCTTTTCCTCAAAGAGGTGATGATCGGTTCCTATGACAACGTAAGGAGAGGCGTGGAGACGGCTTTCTAAGACCCCTTGCAAAAGGGAGCCACAGTCATTCCCGGGATAGTCACAGATATTGAGAAAGTGGGCGGTGGGAAATTCATTTTGGAGGTTGAGGTAGGCCCGCTGAAACTCTGAGCTCGTTGCTTCATAAAGAACATAGACAGCATTGATATCCTTTCCGTTGGAAAAAAGAGTCTCTAAGGAGGCATAGAGCTGTAAAGGGCTATCTTCTGAAAAGAGGATAAGGTCGGTTTGATACCGATGGGCCGAGAGCTCCTCATCCCTTAGCTGAAGCTGAGAAAGGTTCGAATAGGTTGGAAGGGTCCGGAGATGGGTTTCGATGGCTGCCACTTTTTCTAGGTGAAACTCATGGTCAGTTTTTTGGCCAACTTCATTGATGATATAACTCACCTCATCTATAAAAAGCGTGTGTTCAGCCCCCATTTCAAGAAGGGGAAGCTGGATGGCAAGGGGGGTACAGTCATCGATAAAGATCCCCTCATATAGCAGATCCTGAAGCTTGATCTTTTCAAAAAACCCGGCGTAAAAAGTAACCAGCGGGGTTAAGAAACTCTCTTTGTTTTGCCGAAACTTTTTTTGGGTCCAGACCTTATCGGGGTGACTTTTCCCTCGAATGACCTGGTAATTAGGATGAGAAATCGCCCGCGAATAGGTCATCCAAACGTCAGGGTTGGCGTAGACACAGTTCAGGTGGTCGTAAACATTTTCATGGGCTAGCCAATCTTTTCCCTCAATCAGCGCAATCACTTCATCCGAGTCACACGCTTGAATCACCTCATAGAGAATTTCAAGGCGGGGTTTAAAGTCTTTATTGTTTATAAACTCGACTTTTTCTCCTTTTTCTTGAGCAAAGGCCTCCGCCTGTTCTAAGACTAAGCCATTTGCAATATAAACAATCCGCTTGTTCAAATAGACTTGATCAAAAAGAGAAGCAAGGGTTCTCTTAACAAACTTATCCTCTCCAAAAACAATGGCGATAATCGACCGGTCCTTGCGCACGGGATGGATGACTGCAAGCCCTTTTTGGATTTCACATTCACTCATAGTCTTCGGTAAGACCGAAACCAGCCCAAAGTGAGTTCTGAGGCCATAATAGGTCGATCCTAAGACCACAAAAAAGAATAATAAAGCTACGCTTTTTTTCATGCTTAACGCTCCGATTTAAAATTTGACTGTATAATTTTGCCTCTCTTTTTTGCAATAAAAACGTGTTTCGATTCTCTATTTTTTGTGGCTTAAAGTGTTAGAAAAAAAAGAACGAAAAGAGGAGATTTTTTGTTGCTGAAAGAGCGGGATAGTGGTAGTGTTACGGCGAAAAAAATCACCGCAGTTTCACTGTGGAAAGATTGTCAATAACTTTACTGGAAATGGGTACATGTCAGCACAAATTGCAGAAGATGTTTGGTCAAACTTTGTCTCCTTTATGGAAAATAGGTGCTCGCGCGCCGAGTTTGAAAATTGGATCGCCCCTATTGAGTATGTAGATGGATCCGATCCTGTTACCCTCCAAGTTCCCAATGTTTTTGTTCAGCAATATCTTCTCGACAACTACAAAGAAACACTCAACAACTTCTTCCCCAAAGATAAAAAGGGGGAGCCGCTTATCTCCTTTTTGATCAAAGAGCAGGAAAAGCAAAAAAAGAAAAATAGTCCCCCTCCCAAACCGAAAAAGAAGACCGATTTTGGGCAGGAGCTCTTCTTTAACACCTCTTATACCTTTGAAAATTTTATCGAGGGCCCTTCCAACCAATTTATTAAGTCAGCAGCCCTTGGTGTTGCTTCCCGCCCTGGAAAATCGTACAATCCCCTCTTCATCCATGGAGGTGTCGGACTCGGAAAAACGCACCTTTTACATGGGATTGGCCACTATGTGAAAAAGCACCACCCAAAGCTAAAAATTCAGTGCATCACCACCGAAGCTTTTATCAGCGACCTTGTCCACCATCTTCGAAACAAGTCGGTCGACAAGATGAAACGGTACTACCGGAACCTCGATATCCTCCTCGTCGACGATATCCAGTTTTTGCAAAATCGGCTCAACTTCGAAGAAGAGTTTTGCAATATGTTTGAAGCGCTGATCAACCAAAATAATCAGATTGTTGTCACCAGCGATAAACCTCCCGGACAACTCCAGCTTTCTGAGCGGATGGTCGCCCGGATGGAGTGGGGACTGGTTGCCCATATTGGAACACCTGACTTAGAAACCCGCGTTGCGATTCTCCAATATAAGGCGGAACAAACGGGGCTCCACCTCCCTAGCAATATCGCCTTTTATATCGCCGAACACATCTATAACAATGTCCGCCAACTTGAAGGGGCGATCAACCGTCTTGGTGCCTACTGCCGCCTCATGAACCTCGCTGTTTCTAAAGAGGTCGTCGACTCGATCCTTAGCGAGATGTTTCAAGCTCCTGTCCGCTCTAAAATCTCGATCGATCGGATCCTCCATAGCGTTGCTTCGATGTTCAATGTGCGTGAAAGTGATCTCCGCGGCTCTTCCCGCACTAAAGAGATTGCTTATCCTCGCCAAATCGCGATGTATCTTGCGAAAGAACTCCTTGGGGAATCACTTGTGAAAATTGCCTCCTCTTTCGGCGGCAAAACCCACTCCACCCTCCTCCACGCCTGGAAGAAGATCTCTGCCCAGCTAGAAAAGGATGATGTCCTTAGGCGGCAGGTCCAAATGACCCGCCAAAATATCGAAGCCTAACGGCAATCTAAAAGAGCAAAAGAGTAAACCTTTTGAGGGAAAAAGGTGTAAAGCAAACGCCGCCCTTCTACTACCTCTTTAGCACTTCGTATCGCTCCATTTAAAAGGAGGACCTTCTTGTCTTGGATCCGCTCATGGGGAAGAGAAACGGGCCGCTCTAGGAACTTACCCACACTTTTTGCTAAGATAAAGAGAGGATCTTCCTTGGGAAAAGGGGGAGTGACCTGGGGAACGATCATATCGGGAAGAGGCCAAGAGGTGTGGACGAGCGCCATGACAATCAAGGAGGCAAGGGTTTTTGCCCGCTTTGTTTTGAGAAACTCTTGGTAGAGGGGAAGGATCGGGCCATAGGGCTCAAAAAGGGAGCGATGAGGACGGAGGGGTGTGGGCTTTTTCGCGCAGGGTTTACAAGGAGAGGGTCCCCAGCAGATGGGACACCGGCTTTTAGGGTCGATCGGCTCGATTTGCTCAAAGCAGGAGGAGCAAAGGAGGTGGTGGGGCTTTGCAACTGTCCCTTCACAATGGAGACAATAGGAGGGATAAAAGAAGTGAGTAATAGACTTAACGGAGTTTATACTTAGGGCTTTCAAAGGTGCCACCAATGGAAAGGGTAAAAGGCTCGGTCACCTTCAAGAGAACATACTGCCTCATCTTGATACTCACATTGATGTTTCCATCAAAGTCAATATAAGATTGGTGAGTGGGAGAGAGGAAGAATTTTGACCGCTTCCCTTCGCTATAACTTTCCCGAAGCTCGGTGAGATAGATCTTCCCATCCATCATCATATACTTTAGGGAACCGCGTACAGGAACAAGAAGACCCATATCCAACCCTAAACGCCCCAGGATTTCAAAGGGAATATCGAAGAAATTGTAGTCCCTTTTAAAGGTGTTGATAAAGTTGAGGTTTCCTTTACCGGCAAAGCTTGCCGGGTCACCGAGATAGCCACGGATGCTATGCCCCTCCAACTTTTGAACAGTCAGCGGTTTGATCCGCGCTGGATATTTTCCAATCTTTTTCAAACGGCTAGGACGAAAATCGGTGATCGTCAGTTTAGGAATCTGAAGTTCCCACCGCTTATCCTCTTCTTGGGTCAGGTCGATCGACTCCATCGAGAAAAGACCTGAAGCATCGCTGATATTAAAGTGACTGAGCTCGATATGGCCCGAGCGGATCGCAATTTCACTCATCAACGTTTCCATTACCGATCCCATTAACTGAAACCGTTTCCCCTTAAGATAGCCGGTAAAATGGCTCTTTTCGGGATGCTTCTTGGGGATGACAACATCCCCGCTGAGCTCATATCCCTTTCCAATCTCAAATTCTTCAATGGTTTTTTGAACATTTTCAGGAAGGAGCTTTGCTAAGTGGGGCACATTGACCTTTAGCTGCCCTTTCAGAACCATCTGATCTAAAGTCGATGCCTTCGGATTGTGGTGGAAAGAAAGATCGAGGCCACACACTTCCCCCTCAATATTTTGGATAAAAAACCCTTCGTTTTGATTCCAGCGGGTTTGGATCACAAGAGGGGCACTTCCTTCCTCTTGCAACTCAATACGGGAAGAGAGGTGGGGGGATAGGTGGAGCTTTCCTTTGAGTGCAAAGGGAATCTCATTAAACTGTGAGTTTAAACCGAGTTGAAGAGCCCCTTCTTTAAAACCGAAGGAGACATTGCTAAGATGCCACGCCTTATCTCCGATCCAATAGTACCCATCCTTTAACGTCCCTTCAGCAAAAGGTTCTTTCCCTAAAGCAAAATTAAATGATGCCTCCACCTGATTGTCCCATCTTAACGGGGTATCAAACAGGATGAGGCGCTCTTCCTCATAGCTGAGGTGGGGAAGTGCATGGGTTTGCCCTAAGAAATGGACCATTTCAGGGGGGGCGATGACTGTTGCCCCCTTTCCAGAAAGTTCCCCATTGCGATAGGCAAGGGCATCGAAATGACACTTTGCCCAAAGCTGATTCGAGCGGGGGTGGAGAAAGTTAAAGTCAGCGCCACTTAAGGAAAAGCCAGAAGAGGCATCAAAAGAGAGGTGGAGCACTTCAGGACTCTCAATATGGAGCTTTCCTTTTCCAAAATCCTTTCCCACCACCTTAAGTTGTGAGTCAAAGGTCCACCCTCGGAGCCCTTTCGAAAAGTCAAAGACCACTTCCCCTGCTGCAAAAAAGGTCCCTGATAAATAGCTCCAATCAAAGTCCGTATGAGGGAAAAGGGCGGAAACCTCTTCCATATCGATCCCCATTTGCTTTAAGGGGAGCTTAAAATACTTCCCCTCTTCATCAAAATAGGCAGACTCCCCCTTCAGGAAACTATTTTCCCACGTCATCTCGAGCTCTGGAAGGTGCCACCGCTTTTCCTCTTTTTCCATTTGGGCAAGGATCTTCAGCGACCCTACCTCAAACTGTCTTAAGTCGAATCGGTCTTTTTCCCTTGCCCCATCGATGGCTAGATGGTCGAGGTCGATCGGCCCCATTTTCAAGCGAGAGCTTTCGACATTAAAGGAAAAGGTCTCCCCTTCTCTATCATATAAGAACTGGGCTGACATCTCCCCTTCCACATGGGGACCTCGCATCTCATGGAGCCCTTTTACCTTGAGGATCCCCGCTGAATTTAAAAAGTCTAAGTGGTGAACAAGGTCAAGCGCGGAGAGAGTCGTTGAAATATCGGCGCGAGAAAGGGTTGCCCCTTCTTCAAAGGTGAGCCGCTTGACATCAACCTGCGCCCCAAAAAGGCGGGTCTTATCAAAATCAAAGCTTAAGCAAAACTCCTTCTCTTCTTTTTCTCCCCTCCCGACAATGCGGCAAATCTCATGGGTAGGCGCCTCTAGACGGAAATCGTAGTTTAACACCCCCTTGATGGCGTCAAGCTCCAAAAGGGGAACGTTAAGCTGGTATTTCCTAGGGGCTTCTCCCGCTGTTAAGGTCAGGTTTCCTTCCACCTCTTTAATTTTAAAAAGCTCGTCTTCAGCTGAATAGTATAAGTCCCCTGCTAAATGTTCAAAGCCCAGTGTGGGTGAAAAGGGATAAGTTCCCTCTCCTAAATGAAGAGCAATTCTCCACTCGAGGAGCTCTTCGACATCTCCCACGTAGGCAGCTAAGTGCATCTCTCCAGGACCACTCGTAATCTTCCCTTTTAAGGGAAGATCGAGCCCATTAAAGGTTTCAAAATGACTTAAAAAGGTAAGGACATCTTCGGCCTCTCCATCAATGGCATAGGTATTGATTTTGAGAAGGTTCCGGTCATCAAAAGAGAAGTCGAGAGTAATTTCTGCTTGGAAGTGGACCCCATCTCCAAATGCATCGACATTTTGGAAAAGAAACTCGGTCCCTTCAAGATCAACTTCTGAGGTGAATGACTCCAATTCGAGACCAAAAGAGTGTTCCTTTAAGCGGACCCCTTGTAGGGGAATTTTCCCCCGCCATGCCCCTTCTTGAAAGTCAAAAAAGAAGGTGCAGTTCGCCACTTTTGTCGTAGACTGAGGAATAATATCTACACTTTCAGAGCGGTAGGTCAGATGAGTAGGGTCGAGGCTAAACTCAATCGCCCGACTATTAAACGTCCCCTCGATGTCTAATTTTCCCTCACCTCTAAAGCCCCGATTCCAGGCGACTAAGGGGATATTAACCGTTTTTGCCGAGATCTCTTTTCCTGTAAACCATCCCAGTTCTAGCGCCTCTAAATACTGACCTGCATGGATTTTAGAAACGTCCCAGTTAACCCCAAACTCGATCTGATCCCTTTCCTCTAAAAAGGTTGCAAGCCCTTCAAGAACCAAGCGGTGGTCAAACCTCCTAAATTTTGCCTCGAAATCGACATCTGCAAGTTCAGAAGCAATAGCTGCCTTAACACTTAAATGGGAGTAAAGTCCCTCGAAAGAGCTCTTTGCCTCTATCCCTTCATACCGGCAAGTTAGGGTAGAGGGTTTGATATATTGATCATGCATCGAAAGAGCAAGTTCGATCTCTTCTATCTTTCCTTGAGGCGTAGAGAGTTCTCCGCCAGAAACCGCCAAATCCCAAAAAGTCCCATCAAAAAAATCGGCCGTTAAAAAATCAAACTCCCCCTTTCCTTCGATCGAATTTGCCCTTAGAGCGACCTCTTTCGAGCTTCCCTTCAAGTGGTCGACTTTGAAATGGTGAAGCTGGAACCGCTTTAGCACTTTTCTTTCTATCCACCCTTCCCCTTTTCCGCTAAAAGTCCCCTCTTCAATGGCAATATCTTTTAAAAGAGGGAGGTGCATTCCAGCTAAATGTTGGAACAGGGTCACCTGGCCCGCCTCGATATTTTCCCAAGCAGCGTCGAGCTGAAACTGTCCATGCCCTTTCGAAGCTAAAGAGAAGAATGTTTCACTCTTTTCCTTTGAGAAGAGGTGCGCATTAAAGGCCACTTTCCAAAGAGCTTCATCTTCAATCGCCCCCTCTCCTATGAGGTGAAAGGGAGTTTCATTTCCCCCTTGGTGGAAGATCCCATGAAACTCGACAAGGGGTTCGTTAATCGAGCTAAAGCGCAGGGACCCACTCACATCAGCCGCTGCCCAATGACCAAAAAGGACCCGCATCCCCGTCACCTCTCCATCGCCCACAAAATAGGGCCACACCTTATCAAAGAAGGGATGCGCCTCAAGCTGTCCCATTTCCTGGTTCGAGGTAAAATGCTCCTTCCATCCCAAGTGTTGAAGGCTCATTTCCAGGCCATACGTCTCATGAGACATCGCAAAGTCGGAAAGATCGAGGTCATATTTGACATATTCGATATGGGAGTGGGGTGAAAGGGCGAGCGATAGGTTTCCGTTCAACACCCCTTGCTTGACACCCATCGCAGGGTCTAGGCCAGGAGCAAAAAAGCGGCCGACCTCAAAGGCCCAACATGTCTCTAGCTCCTCAAGGTTAAGGTCAAAACGGAGCTCCTTTCCCTCTTTGAAAAAGGACATCACAAAGGAGGGTTTTTCCCGATCCTGGCTGAGCTCAAGTACCCCTTGGTCGAGCTCGATAAAAGCGGTCTCTTCCCCAATCCTAAAAGTCCCTCCTCGAATTTGGAGAGGGGTCCCAAAAAAGTATTTGTTGAGTGTCTTGTAAAGTCCTCTTTTCTTCTTTGTCTGGCCAAAACCTCCCATCAAAGCGATCTGTGGGCGGTCCATAATGACCTTGGGGGCAAACCGAAAGGGAAAGAGTTGAAAATCAAAGGTCACCCTTAGGTCATCGACCTTTACATCGAAAGAGCCTTCCCTTTGCAAGGTCGTTCCCTGTAGGACAAACTCCCCCTCTTCCCACCGGGACTTTTCATAGGCAAACTCGAGCTTCTTTCCCTTAGGAAGTCGCAAGCTTAAGTAGGACTTTACCCCAAAACAAATAAGAGAGTGATGCCCGACTCCAAAGGCAAGGAGAAGAGTAAAGAGGGCAATGAACCAAATGACAACTTTTTTTCGCATACCACAAATACCTTTCCCCTAATATAAGGTAACCGCCCCAAAAAAGTATAGGGTCATTACAGGGTGTCGTCAAAAGGTGGTCAATCCTTAAGCTCTTCCTATGGAAAATTTCATCGTTGCCCTCCTTCGAAAGCCCGATTTGGGCTTCCTGCACCGGACGCCTTGAACTTTCCTCATCGTAAGTGACCTCATATTTTTAATATTAGGCCACTTATGATCAACAAATTTCGACAGCTTTCGCATTACCCAAAAACAACTCTTGGATTTGTTTGGGTATAACTGTCTTATTATGAATAGCTTTCAATATTTCCTCTCGCATGACTACTCCCTCTGTTCTAGAAAAACCTAGCGCAGAGATTTGACCTCTTCAATTAAGAGACCGGTTGCTTCAGCAATCTGACTTAATGGAAGGCCTTGTTTAAGCAAGGCTTGGGCAATTTCTAATTTTTCTTCTTTACGCCCTGCTTTCCTTTCAGAAGATAAGACTGCCAAATGATCTCTATGTTCATTAATACTGGCTTCATAAGCCTTTCTTGTCGCTGGGTCGGATGAAAGCCTCTCTAGCCTTTCAAGAGCCCTTTGAAAAACAGGGTCTTGCTTTAATGCGCTTGCTTCTTTTTCTTTTATTAGAGAAGCATTTTTAAGAAGATAAAACCATTTTTCTTTGTGGGTTTTGAGTTCCTTTAAAGGTTTATCCTTAAATTTTTTAAGATCAACCAATGTGGCTTTCCATTGATTAAAAAGATGCTCATTAGAGGAAGAGAACTCAGGCTTAAATCGATAGGTTTCTACCACTTTCTCATCATTCAAAATGCCATTTTTTTCTCGTTCACTTCGGTGAAAGTCAATAATTGCTACAATGTGGACCTTGGGAAGGTCTTGCCAGCCTACTAGCTTTTTTTGTTTCTTTTGCCGTTCGGTTTCTATTGCTTGTTGGTGATGATGGTAATCTATCTGCTCTGTATAATCCTTTCCTAAGTAATAAAGAAGCCTTTTATCAAACCCTTCGTGGTTATAAGTTTGCATTTCAATGATATAGCGTTCCCCTCCCCTGGTTTTTACCGATAAATCCACGAAAGTTGAGGGTCTACCAACTTCAACCCGCATTTTTCTAGGATCTAAGAATTCTTCAATCTCAATGAGATCATCCCCTTCAAATCCTAAAACAGAATTGATAAAGCTTTCTAAAAGTTCTTTACTACTTTTATCGCCAAAAAAATCTTTAAAGACGATGTCGACTTTGATATCTAATAGGTCTATCATACTTCTAACCTGAATTTCGGGTTTATTTTGCTTGGCTCCAGAGGGAGTTTTGCTTAAATTTTCTTCTTTTTAATCGAAGGTAAGGGTTTAAATGGCCCTTTCCAAGATCAAAAAGGAGAAAAGAAAGCTAAAATCCCCTGAGGCTGAGTGAAATAAACCCGAAATTCAGGTTTCTAACACGCCCTTACCCACTATTTTATCATGAAAGAACCGATTTGTATACCCAATTTTTACCCTCAAATCGATGAGAAGGCGAGCGATATGTTTCCATTCAAGGTCCTCCTTACTTGATCCCCATCGCAGGGTATAGCCCAAGGGCAAGCGGCCAAAAAAAGTATAGGTTTGATCAGAACGAAAAAATTTCCCACCCATTTTTGATCTTATACTCTAAAGCCACGCTTTACTCAGTCAAACTTAAGCTAATTTTTATTATCTAGGTCTATTACAGCTGCCATTCCATTACGCTCCCAGTTCCACGACTTACCTTGGTCAACGTAAATAGTAGGCCCTCCTGCCTCTCCCTGTATGCCAATTGCTACCGGACCATTGGTAGTTGTTTCTAAGCATCTGGTATAAGTAAACGGAGTAAAAGGAGGGCAAGCAAGTAACCGTTCTTTTTCTTGCTTAAAGTAAATAATGCTTCCAACAAATATATCTAGAAAAGAAGGAAGTTCATAATTTTTTGACCTATACTTTTCTATAACTGTCTTTTGAGCCCCATAGCTTGTTCTTCTTGTTCCAGATAGAATCCCTTTAGTGATAAGTTTCCAACCCGGCTTCATAACTTTTTTTGCTGCAACTTGCGCAAGCCCTGGATATGTATCTTTATAAGCTTTGTTATATGACTCAAAAAATGGCTCAAGTTCTTTAGAAGGAGCTAAGCTATTTAAGCTAATATCTTTTCCAGCGATCTTTACAGGAATCCAAACCAGAATATGGGTATCAGATACCTTCTCCCCTTTACAACCTTCAACTTTGAAGGGGGTGGGGGCGTTTAAAATTTCCTCAATATTATTGGGAAGCGGTGCCTCTGCTCCTACAATATTCTTAAAGTGCTTCTCCCATACGCTTTTTCCAAAAACAGTATTGGGAAACTTTTGTTGGATCCTTTCATTTCTGGAGACTGGTTTAGGGGGAGAGTTAATAGGGGCAGTAGGATTAGGTACTATTTGTTTAAGAGCACTACCAGACCATTCAGAGTAAGATTGGATCCTATGATTTCTAAGAATCTTTGAAGAGGAGGTACTTGAAGAAGCGTTCGAGTTTATATGAGGGGACTGTGAGGTCTGAGCATTCTTCTTAAAAGCTGCAAATTCTTTTTCGAGGTTAAGAACCCTAACTGCTAAAGAAGCGATAATTTTTGTTGTTTCTCCTCTATTATTAAGCTTAAGAAGTTTTTCAAGAGCATAAGTGTAGAGCTTGGGGTTTTCCTCAGAGCTGTTCATCAGCTCCCTATAAAGAACCCCTGCGGTTTTGGGATCTTTCTTTTTATCGATCAGAGTCAACTGGGCAAGTAAAGAGCTATCGGTATTGGGAACAAGGCTTTTGGCCTCTTTTGTTTGGTCCTTGGCTGGTTGGAGCTTGTTTTTAGCATAGCTGCTACAAAACTGCGCTAGATCAAGGTGAAAGTTTGCTTGTATTTTCTGCGAAGAGGGCAGCTGATCGTAAAGCTTTTTGAGCCCCTTGTAGGCTTCAGCTGCGGAAGGATTCAGGCTGAGAGCCTTTTGGTAGTACTCGATGGCTTTTTCGGGCTTGGGGTTTTTCGCAAGAGCTATCGCTTTGCTATAGGCCTTTTCGGTTTGCGCGGTAGCTTCATAATAACGAATGGCTAGCTCTTTAATTTTTGGGTCTTTCCCAAAGACTTCTAAGGCTTGTTCTATTGCTTTTGAACGAAGCTGCGGTTTTAGTGGGGGGCCTTCTTTAAACTTGCGTACACCAACAGCTCCATGATTTTGGTGGCCACTGTTATTGTAATTGTAATAGTATGGATAGAGGCCTCCAGCCTCGAAACCGCCAACGAATACAGGCCATCGACTGTTATTATGCATACTCTCTTGACACCGAGTCCATGTATATGGGCTACTAGTTAGCAACCGTTTCTTCATCACTTTTTCATAGATTAAAAGGGCAGTTGTCATCTCTAAGACTTTTGGAAGGGCATACCCCTGATATGAATAGGCACCAATGATTTTCTTTTGTTGATCATAAGTTCCATTTCGACTTCCTTGCAAGACATTTTTGCTTATAAGGACCCAGCATGCTCTTTCAAGCTTTTGAGCTCCGAATTCCTCTTTTATAGGATCGGAATAACCTCTATGCTTCTTAAAAATGCTTTCCAGTCCATCCAGAGAAACATCAATCCCATTAACCCTTTCAGGGATCCATACGAGAATATGGGTATCGCGAACCTTACCACTATGACCTTCCAACTTAAAGGGAGTCGGAGCATTTAGGATTTCCTCAATGTTGTCGGGAAGCGTCCCTTCTTCCCCTTCAACACTATCAAAGTGTTTTTCCCAAACATCCCTTCCAATTGCAATATCGGGAAGCTTTCTTTGTATGATGTTATTGGAGACTTGAGTGGTTGAGCTACTACTCGATGAAGAACTTGATTGACTAGAGCTACTGCTTGAAGAAGAACTGCTACTTGATGCAGCATTGCTTTGCTTTATGTTAGGTTTATAAGCTTCTAGGTGTTTGAGGTAGATGTGGACAAGGGCAACAAATGCTGCTTCCTTGGGCTGTTTGCTCTTTTTATAGATGTCGATGAGAGGAAAGTAATGTTTGCTAAGGTTTGTGTACTCCAAGGCTTCCCTATAGTCTTTAACAGCTTTTTTAAGATCGTTTTTTTCTGCCCGTCTTTGAGCTCGTTTAATGCAATCATCAGCTTCTTCAGAGTCTTGCTCGAATGTATAACCACTGAGCTGGGCGGGAAGAGGAATAGGAAATTTTTTACCGGCTTTTTCAGCTTGGCTTTTTATTGAAAGGTTGGGTCGGAGATCTTCGTTTTTAAGGGGTTTGCGGCTTAAGGGACAGGTTTGGTTTTTTTGTAGATGGTTTTCGATCGCTTCTCTTTCAAAGGTGTGACCACAGCTGTCAATCACAGGATCTTGGAGCAAATCAAGAGTCAAGGGACAGCAAAGATCTTTCCTGTAGGTATTGTTTTCCAAAAGGAGCTTTTTGATATGGACAATGAGTTCTTTAATAAGAGGGAGAGCCTGAGGGACAGCCTTTGACCCCTTTCTAAAAGAGACCTCATAGCCCCCACCACTTTTGGGGGTTACAATGGGAGCAATGCCCTTTTTAAGAAGGGCCTTAATCTCCTTTTTGACCTCAGAGGCTTTTTCTTTGCCTGGGGGATAGATGACCTCTGCGATAAAGGTTTTTGAGGAACCTGCCTCCTTAAGATCGACCTGAATAGGGTCTTTAGCGATAAATGAGAGCTGGTGCCTGGGGGTAAAATAGACGGCAAAAGGGATGTTTGAAGAGTTAAGAGGGCTGATATTCATGGAAATTCTCCTATGTTAACAATATTTAAAGACCAAACTTAACGTAACACATCTTTTTTTGCAAAAAAAAAAATTGAAATGTGACTTCCGAAAGCTTCTCGAAAACGGTTTTTTATACAAAACTCTGATTATTAATTTCTTAAAAAAAATAAACTCATGAAGCAATTGCAAGATTTGTGAGTATGAAAAGGGCTGAAAAGTGATTGTTACCAAATTTTTCAATCAACCCCCTTGTCAACTAACTGATCGAGAGTTACAATGTTGGGTAAGGAGTAATTATGGAAACGTTAACGATTAGCTGGGGCCAGTTAGCTGCTTTCATCGGAGCATCTATTGCTAGCTTAGCATGGCTCTATAAGTTGATTGAAAAAAAATTCGACAAGGTCGACAAGGAGTTCGAGAAGGTCGGTAGACAATTCGACAAGGTCAATAAGGAAATAGTAGACTTCCGTAAGGAAGTCGATCTTAAATTTTCAAGAACCGATGACAAGATCGAACACCTCGGTGACCGGGTTGGGAAAGTTGAAAATCGGCTCACTGCAATCGAGACCACCATTGCTTATATCGCTCCTAGAAAGGTGATCCCTTTTCCTATTGAAGAAGACCATCCTCAGAAAAAAGTAAGTGAAGGATAAGGTAAGCGTTCAGGTAGCTTAGGAATGGGGCAAAAATAACTCATGCATTTCTGGTGTCATAACGCTTTAGCTGCGGGGTTTAAATCCGCAGGAAGCTTATTAGCTTTCAAGGAGTTGCAACAAAGCAGATGAAGATGTTATGGGCCTTATTCAGCTTTACAGGTAAAAAGTTCGCACATTTATCGGTAGATTGTATATGTAAGAAAGATACGTCGGGAGCAAGGCTCCGACGTATCTTTCATCCAACCAAGTATGCAGACTTTAAAAAAGTAAGGGAATTGCTGCTCAGGAAAAAGTGTGCGAAAAGGTGAAAAGGCCATGTTATGGTTGCAGAAACGCATGAATTATTCTTGCCCAGCTCCTTAGTCGAGTAGCGCAAGGGAGCCTCCCCCTTGCGCCACTCGACTAGGTAGGACTTCGGGGTCAGGGGTTGATGGAGAATTAAACTTTCGCCATTATGAGGCCATGCTAAGAAAATTTTTTGATTACCAACTCAAGCTCACCGAAGAAGACCGTCCCCTTGCCCGCTTCCGCCCCCTTGTGAAGGCGCTCGATACTTTTTTCTATGAAGCCCCCCTCCGAACCATGCGGAGTCCCCACATCCGAGACCTGATCGACTTGAAGCGGTGGATGATGCTCGTCGTCTATGCCCTTGTCCCCTGCATCCTCATGGCAATTTGGAATAGCGGAATGCAAAGTTTTGTCTATGGAAGTGTAGATGTAAAGCGGCTTTACATCTACATGAAGGCATCGGAAACCTTTGGAGGATACTTTGCCTTTTCAGCGGAGCACTTTTGGCCAATTTTAAAGGGAGGGCTGGTCGCCTTTCTCCCTGTCATGCTGATCTCTTATGCGGTGGGTGGATTTTGGGAGGTCCTCTTTGCCATTGTCCGGCGCCATGAAGTTTCAGAAGGGTTTTTAGTAACGGGGATGCTCTTTGCCCTGATCCTCCCCTCAACAATTCCTTATTGGATGGTGGCTGTCGGGGTATCGGCTGGGGTTATCATTGGCAAGGAACTTTTTGGGGGAACGGGGATGAATATTTTAAACCCTGCCCTTGTTTGCCGTGCCTTTATCTTTTTTGCCTTTCCCACCAAGGTGACAGGAGATGTGTGGGTGGGGACTAACCCGACCAAGATCCAAGAAAGTATCCAAGGGATGAATCGGCAAATTGGGGAGATCGACGGGATTACCCAAGCCTCAATGCTGAACCGGTTTAACATCAGTGATGACATCAAGCGGATCCACGTCGATGCGATTGGGCTCCAGTATGGGAAAGAGGTCAAAACAAAAAAGATCCTAGAAGAGCAGCTCCGCCGTTGGAAACCAGGAGCCACCTTTACAGCCCTGACTCCAGATGAGCAAAAGCGTTTCATCACAGCCCCGCTCAGTCAAGGAGGGCTGGGCCTTTCTCCTGAAAACTACACCTATGCGGTCCGCTTTAGCGAACTCCAGTTTGCTCAAGGGATCCTCACCAACACAAACTTCTTCTTTGGCAATCGGATAGGATCGATGGGAGAAACCTCGATCCTATCCTGTCTTTTGGGGGCCTTTTTACTGATCTATTGCCGCCTTGGATCTTGGCGCACGATGTTAGCCGTCGTCATTGGAGCTTTCCTGTGCGCCAGTCTATTCGAGTGGCTATCGGGTCCCTTAAGCCCTGCCAAGTATGGACTTCCCGCCTACAAACATTTCCTTTTGGGAAGTCTTGTCTTTGGCCTCGTCTTTATGGCAACCGACCCTGTTTCCTCCCCGGCGATGAAGGGGGGACGTTGGCTTTACGGCCTTTTAATCGGCGTGGTCACTATTATTATTCGGGTGATCAACCCGGCTTTTCCCGAAGGGGTGATGCTTGCCATCCTCTTTGGAAATGTTTTTTCCCCTCTTATCGACCACTTGATAACAAATAGAGCAATCAAAAAACGGTATGACAGAAAAAAGATCATCATTCAGTAGTTTACGCACCCTCCTATTTGTTGTGATCCTCTCGACAGCGTGCGCTCTTGTCTTATCGATCTTAGCCGAGTTTTTAAAAGCGCCACAAAAAGATGCGCGGGAACTTTATCGAAGTAAGCAACTCCTCGTGGCCACCCGTATTCTTGGCTATCAAGGACACTTTCTCCTCGATGGAAAACCAGCAATCTATCACTCTCAAGCAAAAATCCTCATCCCTTATGAAGGAAAGACCCCACCCAAAGCTAAAAACGAAGAGATTTTAGCCCTTTTTGAGACCCGGATCTTTGCCCGCCTGACCAACCGGAATGGTGATCTTTATACTTTTGAAGAGGTTGGAATCGATGAAGAAATTTACCTCACCGAAAATGAAAAACTGGGTTACGCAGAGCTCCCCTACAAATTGGTCTATCTTGTAAAGCAAAATACCCCAAGTAAAATACCTTACGGCTATGTCATTCCGATCAATGGGTATGGACTTTGGGATGCGATTTATGGTTATTTGGGAATAAAGGCCAACGGAGATACGGTCCTTGGAATGACTTGGTACAGCCAAAAAGAGACCCCGGGACTGGGAGCAGAGATCTCCCTTCCCGAGTGGCAAGAGCAATTTTTTGGGAAAGATATTTTCCAAAAAAGTCCCGGTGGAATGACCAATTTTGAGCGTGCCCCCCTTGGGATTAAAGTGGTGAAGACAACGGTGGAGGAAACCTTGGGAAAAACTCCGATGGCAGAAAGCGCTGTCGATGGCATTCCTGGCGCTTCGATTACGGTTAGTGGTGTCAATGAAGCCTTTAGACGCTCCCTTGCTCCCTACCGCCCTTTCCTTATTCGGGCAAATCAAGGAGAGTTTGATGGCTAAAAGGTCCCCTCTTATCCGCTACTACACCGACCAGCTCTGGAACAATAACCAAATCCTTGTTGCCATCCTGGGGATCTGTTCGGCACTTGCCGTGACCATCAAGATGAATGTTGCGATTGTGATGGGGCTTGCCGTCATTTTTGTAACGGGGTTTTCCTCCCTCTTCGTTTCACTCATTCGGAAGTGGACCCCTCCCAATGTCCGGATGATCGCCGAGCTTGCCATTATCTCTTCGTTTGTCATCATCGTCGATCAATTCCTCAAGGCTTACCTATATGAGATGTCTCTCACCCTTTCGGTGTTTGTTGGACTGATCATCACGAACTGCCTTGTCATGGGACGCGCTGAGGCGATGGCACAAAACACCCGTCCCCTCCCCGCTTTTATGGATGGGCTCGGCGCCGCTTCCGGCTACGCCCTCGTCCTCCTTGGCGTCGGCTTTATCCGGGAGCTTTTTGGGTTTGGAACCCTTTTTGACCTCCCCATCATTCCTCAAAGTTGGTATGCCACCCCGCAGCACCCAGACGGCTACGTCAACTCCAACTTTATGGCTCTGGCCCCTTCTGCTTTTTTTATCATCGGCGGAATGATCTGGATCCGAAATCTAATTGCAAAAGAGGAGGGCGCTTAAGTGGGTAATTACACATTCCTCAATCTCATTGGCCTTTCGATCCAATCGATCTTCATTCAAAACATTCTTCTCTTTTACTTTTTGGGGATGTGTTCCTATCTCGCCTGCTCGAATAAAATTAAAACGGCGCATGGTCTCGGCCTTGCTGTCTTTGTGGTGATCTCGATTTCAGGGATGCTCAACTGGCTTGTCCACAACTATATTACCGGAGAAAATGCCCTCTTTTGGCTCCGGAGCATCGGTGTTGCCGATGTCAACCTGGGATTCTTAGAGTTCTTGATCTACATTTCGGTTATCGCCGCCTTTGTCCAAGTCCTAGAAATTGTGATCGACCGGTTTGCTCCTGCTCTTTACCGGGCGCTGGGGATGTATCTTCCCCTTATAACTGTTAACTGCGCGATTCTTGGAGCTTCCCTTTTTGCCACCGTCCGCTCCTATCCCTTTATCCCCAACCTTGTCTATGTTGCCTCGGCTGGCATCGGCTGGTGGATCGCGATTCTCCTCATCGCCTCGATCCGGGAAAAGCTTGCCTACTCGAACATCCCAAAAGGGCTCGCCGGCATGGGAATGACCTTTATTATGACGGGGCTGATCTCTTTAGCCTTTATGGGATTTGCAGGGATCGCTCTTGATAAAGTCGCCGAAACGACCGACGTCGACTCTCCCTTTTTCCAGCAAAAAGAAGGATAATTAGCGCAATCCCACTTTTTTGTCTGTTAACGCTACATTCTGTTCTCGAAATTTAAGGCTGACAGAACCTAGGAGCCTACCATCGCAGTGTAGGCTTCGATCGGCATAAGCGCTTCCAACTCTTCGGGAGCAGAAAGGGCAATCTCAAATAGGTAACCTTCTCTTTCTGGCGAAGTGTTAAGGAGAGAGGGGGTATCTGCTGCCGCTTGGTTAACTTGAGTAATGATGCCTGTAACAGGGGTGTAGATGTCCGCTGCCGCCTTGGTTGACTCGAGAACAGCCACTTCATCGCCTGCTTTCACCTCTTGCCCCACCTTCGGAAGTTCAACATAGACAATCTCCCCAAGCTCTTTTTGCGCATGGGTCGAAATGCCCACCTGCCCTGTCGTGCCATTGACTTTTACCCATTCATGAGAGTCTGAATATTTCATTATTTGTTCCTTACTTCATTAACTCCGATCTGTGAGTGGGACCGAGGGGTGCCTGAAGGAATTTTCGATTTTTTTTCAGATTCAAGGAGGCAAAATGACCACATACTTGGATGAAAGTAGGGGGCATTTTGCATCTCTGGATCTGGGGAAAAAGAAAAATTCAGGCAGGTATCCATAGGTCACACTCCCAGATCTAATGATGCCCAAAGGGCGGGGTGTTTTTCAAGGTTAAAAAAGTCTGAAGAGAGATTAAAGTGTTGCTTTTCCCCATTTTTCTTTTGGAAACGGTAGGCAAAACCGAGCCGTTTAAACTCGCGGGGGTCATAGCCATGCAAAACCTCTTTGGGAAGAGCCACCTCAAAGGTATAGGAGCGCCGCTTTACATGGGTTTCAACTTTAATCAAACTAGGATCGGCCAGCTCATGCTTATCCTCACCACGAAACCGGGTCCCCTCTATCCCCTCTTCTTCTTCGGGCGTGATGATAAAGTGGTGGCAAAAGCGGGTGATCACATTAGAGTTTTTAAGATCGCGGGTGTCGATGAAAAGATCGATCGCATCTCCGTCTTCAAGGGGAAGCTTTGCAGCGATATGAAAGTGAAGGAAGACAGGGCTCCACGACACCGTCACATCGACAAGGTGTCCCTCTCCCGTAAGTCCTGACATATTGGGAAGGGGACGGGCTCTTTGCGTATCAAACTTGGTGACCTTGCCCCGCACTTCAAAGAAGGGGGCAGGGCTTAGGGGCTTAAGATCTTTGAGCGCGGTCATAGCTTAGGTGTATGGCCTCAGTTTGCTTTAAGCGGTCGACAACCTCTGCCATGAGGGAGCACTCTGCCTCTTTTGATAAAATCGCTTGTCCCTGCTCCATTTCTGTTTCAAAGTTTCCACTGGGAACCGCTTTTTCCTTGAGCTGAAAGAAGAAAAGGTCTCCCCTTTCACTTGCTTTGACTCCTGACCAACTCTGCTCAACCATTGCAAAGATCTCTGAGTCAAACCAAGGGCTCTTCTCATGGTTTTTAAAAACCTTATTTTCCTTGATAAGGGCCCACTGCGTGTCGAGTGGCTCCTTGTTTGGGAGTCTTCCTTCCTCACTTGGCAAGGCTTTCCCTTTTAAGAAAAGACTCTCATCACCCAGACGGCGGATCTCTCTTTCAGCAGTATACATATGGGAAAAGAGGCGGTAGTGGGGGTAAAAGCCATCAAGGTCTTCATACCGATCGCCAGGAAGTTGAACACGGAGTTTTACCACTGCTGCTTCAATGTTTTTGAGAAGGTCGGCATAAACATAACGTCCTACATCAGTGCGCACTTCAGGGAAGGGTTTCCACTCTCCCCCTTCGGTTTTAAAGAGGGGGGGATTTTTTTTCCGCTCAGTGGGATAGGCCTCTTCTAAATGCGCTTCAAGAAGGGAGTCTAAGATGCCCCGCTCTTCAGCTTCGGCAAAGCTTAAGACCGTTTCGTTTAAATCGCGATCCAAAACATGGAACCGGCAGTAAACCTCTCCATCGGCGGTATAGAGTTCTAATTTTCGGCGCGCTTCCAAAGCTTCGGGGTTAACCTCGAGCTCTCCTTTTAATGCGGCAACACTGAGCAGGTGGGAAAGTTCTTCTTCTTTGGAAAAGCTGAGCTTTCGAAGGGTCATATGCTTTTGGTCAAGGGCATTTTCAATCCACTTGGGATGGGTTCTTACAAGCGCTTTTCGTGAAAAGGTATCGATCTGATTTCTTAGCTCGGGCTCAAGGGATTCAAGAGCTGCAAAGTAGCTCTCTTCATCCGTTCCATTTTTCACAGCAAGTTTTGGAAACTCTTTTTCTAAAAGCTCATAGTTTTCCTTTTCAAGCTGCCACTCCCACGTCTCTTTCAAGCTCACGCTTAAGGCAATTTCACCAATGGAGACCTCAGCTATTTCGACTAAAAACCGTTTTTCAACAAGCTCGGGGCACCGCTTCTTTATGACAGCAATTTCATCAAAGTTTTGTGGGAGCATGACCCCTGCTTCCCGATTTTTCGCTACCTGGTCGAGATAAAACTCGAGCTTCATTAGCGCACAAAAATCTTTGATTTCAAGCTCTTTTGGCAAGTGGTAAAGGTCGGCATCAGCTGTTTTTGAGGCAAAGCTATAAAAGGTTTGGTAAACGTGGGGATCGACAAAAACAGCCCCTCCCACATCTTTGAAAAGGCGGCGGAAGAGCATCACCTGTTGCCACGCTTCGACCGCTTCTTTTTCACTCATTCCTAAAACATGGAGTTGTTGTTTCCAAAGATTCGCTATTTCCTCTTCAGAAATCTCCATCTTCCGCATCACTGCTTGGAGAGATTCATAGCCATGACGGATGAGGTCGACGCGAGCCTCTTCATAGCTCACCTTGTAGCCCCGCTCTTTTGCAATGAGGGCAGCATTGATAATGAACTGTGCCGATAGTTCAACAAAGCGGGATCCAAACCAATCTTGCACGTGGCGACACTGAAAGAGGTTGAGGTTGGCGCGCGCTAAGCTGGGATCTTCTTCAATCCAGTCGTAGTGCTTTTGTTGAAACATGAGATATTCGCGGAGCGTGCTCGGAGGAAAGGCCGACTCTCCCAAGTAAAGATCGACAAGAAGAGCAAAAGTATCGGGGTTCATCTCTTCTACTTCATTTAAAAATCGCTCCAAGTTGGTTTTCTGAGCAGGCAAAACTTGGGCCCACAAATTTTGAGCGCTGATAAAGGGGGCGGTTGGGTGGCAGTAGGGGCGGAACTCTTTATGGCGGATCATCCGCTCTTCAAGCTCCTTTTTTAGGTCATTGAAATAGGCGTTGACCAGGAGAATGCCTACTCCTGTTCCCAAAAGATCCTTCCGAATGACCCCATCGTTAAAATAGTTGGGCATCGCTCCCCTTTCTACAAGGGAGAAATCGCTTCGGTCGGTCGATAAAAAGCGACTCATTTGCCCCACTTTTCGCTCCATTATCTTTGAGCCATCGACCGCTTGTCCAATTGGCCGGTCTTTAATTTTCTGGGGAGCATTGAGTGTTGCTTGTGTTCCAAAAAAGGAAAATGAAATCACAATGACAATTGCAATGACGATAAAAAAGTAACGTTGGTAGCGGCGTAAAAAATCTAACATCTTAAAAATCCTCTCCGACTATCATATCAAACCGCTTACTTTCATGCAATAGCTCCTTTCAAAAAAAAACTTTTCCGCTACATATCAAAGCATGGCTAGAGAAAGTACAAAGCAGCGGTGGCTCCTTGGGATTATTAGCGCTGTTGCAGCGATCGGTGGACTCCTCTTCGGATATGATACGGGTGTGATTTCTGGCGCCATTTTAGGAGGACCGATTAGTGATCGCCTGGGCCGAAAAAAAGTGGTCCTCTCCTCAAGCGTTCTTTTTGTCATTAGCGCGATTGGTCTTTCCCTTTCAGGCTCGGTCAACGAGCTCATCTTTTGGCGTTTCCTTGTGGGCTTTGCGATCGGAATTTCGTCTGCAACCGCCCCCCTCTATATCGCCGAGCTTGCTCCCCGCTATATTCGTGGTGCCCTTGTCACGATCAACCAACTTTTCATCACGATTGGAATCCTCTCCTCCTACCTTATCGGGCTCCTCTTTGTCGAATCGCAGTCGTGGCGCCTCATGTTTGCCATTGCTGGGATCCCTGCTGCTATCCAATTTCTCGTCATGGTCTTTTTCCCTGAAAGCCCCCGTTATCTCACCAACATCGGTAAAAAGAAAAAGGCCCTTAATATCCTCACCCGCTTCCGTGGAACCAGAGCCGATGCAACCAAAGAGATTGCCCACATCGAAGCGATGGCTGCTGAGAAAAAGCCCCATTGGAGAGAGCTCCTTTCAAAAAACATCCGCCCCGCCCTCCTCGCTGGAGTGGGGGTCACCGTCCTCCAGCAGATCACCAGAATCAATACGATTATCTACTACGCCCCCACCATCTTCCAGTTTGCAGGGTTTGCCTCCAACAAAGCGGCCCTCATGGCCACCCTCTGTGTAGGAATCGTCAATGTCCTCATGACCTTAAATCAGGGACTTTCTGGCCCTACGACTTTATCGGCCTCCTGGGCCTCTTTTTCGTCTGGAAGCGGGTTCCCGAGACTAAAGCCAAGTCTCTCGAGGAAATCGAAGAGTTTTGGAAAGACTAAGTCTCTTGTTTTCAGTCGCTAACAATATTTATTAAAAATTTCTTCAAAAAAGCAAGTTTCTTTTTACAAGTTATTTACAACAAATAACCTATAATAAACAATTAATATTAAGCATCTTGTGCATCTATTTAAATTAACTGCAAATTATGCTATAATAGTAGTTATAACGAGTTAATAAAAACAAAAAAAAGGGAAGAAAATATGGCAGCTTTAACACTAAAACAAACCTTTGGTGCAGTTGGACGTTACAGTCAACATGGCGATCTAAATAAACTAGCTAAGAAACTTGAGACTAAAGCCACAATGGAAGCGGTTTTAGACAAAGTAGCGGAGATGGTCAACAGCAATCCAATACTATTCAAAGAGTTAAGAACAAAATATCCAAAAAGGGCTGAAATGTATGATAAGGGGGCTATGAAGCTTGCCGGTTTCGATAACTCAACGACCGAAGCTACAAATGCTGTCGCTCAAGGAAAAAGCCGAGCTGCTGCAAAACAACGCAGTCAAAGACGAAGAAATCCTGAAATTAAAACCGTTAAGCAAGCATTAGAAGTTATTAAAGCACGTGGTTATACTATAACTGATAGATTAACAACGAGTCTTAAAGTCATGCATCAACAGGCAACAGATCCAAATGCACATGCTAGAGCAATGAACCTCGATACGTATGTAAATACATACTACAAATAAGCATCAAAGAGCCTGCTCCTTTTGGAGCGGGCTCTTTTATTTAGTAAGATTTTGCGAAGATGACACGCTGAGGACTGGACTTCCCAGTAAAGGGACAAGTGCCTGCTTCTTTTGCCCCATCAAGAGGGATACACCGCACAGTGACACTCAGCTCTTTCTGGAGCTTCTCCTCAACGGCATGATCTCCTGCCCAATGAGCGCTCACAAAACCGGCCTCCTTTTTAAAGAAGGCATAGAAGGCCTCTTCGGTGTCAACTTCCTGGATATGGCTATCGCGGAAGGCTTTAGCCTTTGCGTAGAGGTCATCCTGGATGGCATCAAGCTGGTCGGCGATGGTAGCCAGCAGGGTCTCTTCGGTCTGCTTCTCGAAGTCTTTATGCCCCTTATTCCGCTTGGCGATGGTCAGCTCTCCTTGTTCCAGCTCGCGGAGGCCGATTTCGACCCGGATGGGGACCCCTTTCTTGATCCATGACCACACCTTTTCGCCGCTCCGGAGATCTCGCTCGTCGAGATGGACGGTAAGGGGATCTTCGGCATAGTGGACCTTTTGGAGCTTTTCCTTTAGGGCGCGGCAGTAGGCTAGGATCTTTTCCTTGGCCTCAGGCTTATGAACAAGGGGGAGGATCACCGCTTGGGCTGAGGCTATCCGTGGAGGAAGGACGAGGCCATCATCATCGCCATGCACCATGATCATCCCACCGATGAGGCGAGTGGTCACTCCCCAAGAGGTGGTCCAGGCGTGGGCTTGGTTCCCCTCTCGGTCTTGGAAGGTAATGTCTTGCGCTTTGGAAAAGTTTTGACCGAGGAAGTGGGAGGTCCCTGCTTGAAGGGCCTTCCCATCTTGCATCATCGCTTCAAAGGTATAGGTGGCAACCGCCCCAGGGAAACGTTCACTTTCGGTTTTCTCTCCTTGAATAACAGGAATGGCGAGCTTATTTTCGGCAAAATCGACATAGATCTCGAGCATTTGGCGGGCTTCTGCACGAGCCTCTTCTTCGGTAGCATGAGCGGTATGTCCCTCTTGCCAAAGGAACTCGGTTGTGCGCAAGAAAAGGCGGGTTCGCATTTCCCAACGAACCACATTGGCCCACTGATTCATCAAAAGAGGCAAGTCGCGGTGGGACTCGATCCACTTGGAAAACATCTCTCCAATCATCATCTCTGAAGTGGGGCGCACAACCAGAGGCTCTTCGAGTTCACCGTCAGGGACAAGTTTTCCCTCTTCGCCGGCAACGAGGCGGTGATGGGTGACAACCGCACACTCTTTGGCAAATCCTTCGACATGTTTGGCCTCTTTTTCAAGGTAACTCAATGGGATAAAGAGGGGAAAATAGGCGTTTTGGTGCCCCGTCTCTTTAAATCTCCGATCGAGAATCCGTTGGATATTCTCCCAAAGGGCATATCCCCACGGCTTAATGACCATACACCCTCTAACGGGAGAGTGCTCTGCAAGTTCGGCCACTTTAATGACCTGTTGGTACCACTCGGGATAGTCTTCGCTTCGAGTTGGGGTCACCGCTGTTTTTTTCATTGTGTGAGTTCCTTTTCAAGTTGCTGTTTTAAGAGGGTTCGCACCTCTTCTAAATCATTGGGGGCCCACTCCCTCCCTAGAAGGGAGAAGGTTGTCTGAAGCATCGCCTCCTTCACTTGGGTATCGGGAAGGAGAATCGTGTTTAAAAAATCTTCTTTAGGGAGGGCGATCGCAATGCTCCCCTGGTGGAGATAGCCCTGTTTTTGCTTCCTTTGGGCCGCTCCAGCGATTTTCCGCCCCCCAAGCATCACATCATACTGGGTCGGCTTGGCCATGCAGAAGTTGCGGCAGTGCTCATCAAGGGGTGAGGGCTCCTCGGAAAGGAGGGATAATTCGGGCTCAAATAAAGTCTTTACTCCACATTTAACCCGATGATTGATAAAATCATAGTTGTCTAGAGTGTTTGTAGAAAAGTGTGGAAAATCTGCAGGGACCAAGACTGAAAAGGCTAAGTCGCTGACGTGGAAGATCACCCCCCCTCCGGTGGGCCTGCGGGCCAAGGAGAGGCCCCACTTCTCAGCAGCGGCCAGGTCGAGATATTTGCCAGGGTCAAGGAAATAGCCATGGGTTGCCGCATCCCCTTCCCACTCATATAAGTGGAGAATGGGGGGATCGCTCGGCTTCATCTTTTGAAGGAGCTCGCTGTCGATCGCCATGTTTTCCTTGGCAGACCTCCTCCCTGTATCTAAAACTTTCCACGGTGACATTCCTATACTTATACCAAAATGGGAGATAAAAATTTACAAAAAAAGAGTGGGATAGGCAGAATGAGGATTAGAACCGAGATAGGGATCTAGGAGGGTTTAGCTGGATTTCGATTTTTTTTGAGAAATCGATTCTTGCGACGACCCCATAGCCATAGGCGCTATAGGGGAGGAGCAAGATCGGTTTATCGGGAAAAAGAGAGGTTCAGATAAATGCTAATAGATTTCTACCTCGGTTCAGAAAAAGGGGGAGCTTTTTCGCTACCCCATAATTTAAAAAACCACGAGCTTCATCATGTTTGATAAATTTACAAATCGTGCCAAGCAGGTCATAAAACTCGCTAAAAAAGAGGCGCAACGTCTGAACCACAACTATTTGGGGACTGAGCATATTCTCCTCGGCCTTCTTAAGCTGGGGCAAGGAATTGCGGTCAACGTCCTCCGGAACTTGAGTGTCGATTATGACACCGTTCTTGCCGAGGTCGAGCGTCTTGTTGGGTTTGGTCCTGAGATCCAGGTCTATGGCGATCCGGCACTGACAGGCAAGGTGAAGAAGGTTTTTGAATATGCCAATGAAGAAGCTGCAGCCTTAAACCATAACTACGTGGGAACCGAACATCTCCTTTTAGCTCTTTTAAGACAGACCGATGGAGTGGCAACGCAGATCCTCGAAAACTTAAACATCAATCTTAAAGAGGTGCGGAAAGAGGTTCTTAAAGAACTTGAAACCTTTAACCTCCAACTCCCTCCGATGGGAATGGGGGGAAATCCTTCCACACCGCGGCAAGAAAAGGCGCCTGGAACACCAGGGGGAGCAGAAAAGCTCCCTGCATTGCGCGCTTATGGACATGACCTGACTGAGCTCTGCCGTGAAGGAAAGCTCGACCCCGTCATCGGCCGGAAGCATGAAGTGGAAAGACTCATCTTAATTCTCTGCCGCCGCCGCAAAAACAACCCGGTCCTTATTGGAGAAGCGGGTGTCGGTAAAACGGCGATTGTTGAAGGACTTGCCCAAGCGATTGTTAAAGGAGAGGTCCCTGAACACCTCGCTAAGAAAAAGCTCATCTCGCTCGACCTCACCTTAATGATTGCAGGAACCAAGTACCGTGGTCAGTTCGAAGAGCGGATCAAAGCGGTGATGGATGAGGTGAAGAAGCATGGAAACATCCTCCTCTTTATCGATGAACTTCACACCATCGTGGGTGCGGGTGCTGCCGAAGGGGCGATCGATGCTTCCAACATTTTAAAGCCCGCTCTTTCTCGAGGAGAGATCCAGTGTATCGGGGCAACGACCCTTGATGAGTACCGAAAACATATCGAAAAAGATGCCGCCCTGGAACGCCGTTTCCAAAAGATTAATGTGGCTCCTCCCAGTGTGGAAGAGGCAACTGAAATTATTGGGGGGCTCAAAACAAAATACCAAGAGCACCACAAATGTATTTATACCGATGAGGCGATCCTTAGCGCTGTTTATCTTTCTGACCGTTACATCACCGGCCGTTTCCTCCCCGATAAAGCGATCGATCTGATCGACGAAGCGGGAGCTAAGGCGCGCATTTCGATGCTCCATCAACCGCAAGACATCCATCAGATGGAACAAGAGATCGAAGAGCTCCGCAAAGCAAAAGAGGAGTCGATCGGGAACCAAGAGTATGAAAAGGCGGCCAACCTTCGCGATAAAGAGAAAAACCTCCGCGAAAAATTGGCCCAAGTCCTTGCCGAGTGGGAGAAGAGTAAAGAAGAGCACCAGGTGATGGTCGATGAAGATGATGTTGCCGCCGTTGTCGCAAAGCATACCGGCATCCCGATGTCTCGCCTTACCGAAGGAGAAGCATCGAAGGTGCTGAAGATGAAAGAGATCTTGAAAGATCATATTGTTGGGCAAGATAAGGCGATCGATACCGTTTGCCGCTCGCTCCGCCGCAGTAAAGCTGACATTAAAGATCCAAGCCGACCCATTGGTGCCTTCTTATTCTTAGGGCCAACGGGAGTGGGAAAAACCCTCCTTGCCAAGCAGCTGGCGATCCATATGTTTGGGGGAGAGGATGCCCTGATCCAAGTCGATATGTCGGAGTACATGGAGAAGTTTGCAGTGAGCCGGATGACCGGTTCTCCTCCTGGATATGTGGGACACGAGGAAGGCGGACAGCTGACCGAGCAGGTTCGCAGACGTCCTTACTCTGTCGTCCTCTTTGATGAGATCGAGAAGGCTCACCCCGATGTGATGAACCTCCTCCTTCAAATCTTAGAAGAGGGAAAACTCACCGACTCGATGGGACGGAAAGTCAACTTCCGCAACACCATTATCTTAATGACCTCAAACCTTGGCTCCGACCTGATCCGTCGGACAACGATGGGCTTTGGCGACAAAGATGGTCTCCCCTCTTATGATGAGATGAGAGACAAAATGGATAAAGCGACGAAAAAGCACTTTAAGCCTGAGTTTATCAACCGTCTCGATGACACCGTCATCTTTAAAGCGCTTGATAAGCCTGACCTTGAACACATTATTGAAATTGAACTCAAGAAGCTCAAAACACGTCTTGAAAGGAAGAATATCCTCCTTGAGCTTGAGCCAAGCGCTAAAACGCATCTTGTCGAGAAAGGATTCCAGCCCGAGATGGGAGCCCGAACGCTCCGTCGAACGATCGAGCAACGTCTCGAGGATCCCCTTGCTGAAAAGCTCCTCCTTGAAGGAGATGAGCCGCGCAAAATTCGGGTCGACTTCGTGGAAGACAAGCTCTCCTTTAAAGATGAGCCTCTTCCTAAAAAGAAGAAGCAGAAGAGCGAAAAGGTGACAAGTAAAGCGGATAGTTAAGCGCGGATTGCAGCCGTTTTGCTTTTATGACATCACAAAGAACCGTACGACCATCTGTGAAGATAAAATGTCTTCTTCCAGGAAGCTCATAACCTCAGTTTCGGGTTTAGTTTGCTTAGCTCCAGAGGGAGTTTTGCTTAAATTTTCTTCTTTTTGATCGAAAGTAAGGGTCTAAATGGCCCTTTCCGAGATCAAAAAGGAGAAAAGAAAGCTAAAATCCCCTGAGGCTGAGTGAAATAAACTCGAAACTGAGGTTCATAGGTATGGTAATTATATCCTTTGACATTATGACGAAAAAAGGCGCAGATCCGCTTTGAGGTATTATCAATCGGCGATTCTGACTTAAAGTAGAGAATAAAGTGATAGGTGCCCAAGGGACAATCACTAAGATAAGCGCTGATCCCCGTCATTGTCTGAATAAGGATTTTTTTTTGTTCAGATTCTAAAAGTTTAGTCTCACTTAGCGCCAACTCGCGATTCCCAATCTCTAATATATTCAAGAAGCTCTTTCTTATCGGGCTTAGAGTGGAAAAGTTCGAGGGCCTCATCTTGACTGCTTAGATGGGCCAATTTGGCTAAAAGATGGAGGTGACGTTTGTCACTACAGGCAAAAAGGAAAAAGAGGGTATGGATCGGCTTTTCATCTAAAGCACCCCAGTCGACCGGCTCTTTAGGGAAGACAACCACCACGATATCTTTCGGTCCCTCTAGGATAAAATCGCGGGTATGAGGAACAGCAATTCCATTGCTCAGCCCAGTTGGCATCAGCCGCTCCCGGTCAAGGAGAAGGTCGGAGATCACCAAGGGATCGATTTCTAATTTTTCTGACACGCGAGACATCGTTTCACGGACCAAAGCTTCTTTTTCAGTGGCTTGAATATCGGTTAAGACAGCGCCTTGGTGGATGGCTCGAAAAAGGCTAAACTGTTGCATCCCCTTTTTAGAGTCCTGGCTTTCTTCCTCCACTTCTTTGGCGGGAAAGATTTGCTCCTCTTCCGAAGGGAGAAAATTCCCCGTCTCATTTTGGAGGCGGCAACTCAGCATCCAATCTTGGATCTCCTGTTTGCTAAACCGGTACTGATGGTGAAGGCGGTAAGCTGGAATCTTTCCTTCCGCAAGCCAACGGCGAATGGTTGTTTCCGATACGTTTAGTAATTCTGCAACATCTTTGATCTTCAGGTCCATCTACCAACCTCACGTTATATGGCCAAAACTATATTAATTTTGACTTTCTTGCAACATTCTCAACCGTTCTTTTCTCAAAAAGAAATTTAAGACTTTGAGCCTAAACAAGATTAAAAATGACTAAAGATGACAAGAGATGAAGCTAACAGCCTTCAAAAAGAGCAACCACATCTTCTTTGGTTTTGGCAGTGAGGAGATTTTTCCGCCGCTCCTCATCCTTGATGGCTGCCGTGAGTCGAGAAAGGACCTTGAGATACTCGGTTTGTTCACTAGCGGGCCCTCCGATCATGAAGATCAGGCGGACAGGCGCTCCATCGAGAGCATCCCACTCGATTCCTTCTTTTCCTTTTTGGAGGCCGACCACTAAGAAAAAGCGGTCAAAGTCAGGAAGTTTTGCATGAGGAATAGCTACCCCCATTCCAATTCCAGTCGAAACGATCTTTTCTCTTTTAAGAATCGCATCGAGGAATTCTTCTTTTTCAGGAAGGTGCCCTGCGTCAGCAAGGGAGTCAACAAGCCGCTTAAGCGCTTCATCACGATCTTCGACTTCCAAAAAGGAAATCGCCGCCCGTTGGATAAATTCTGAAAGAGTCACACCCTCTCCTTTCTTAAAGATCTTAAAGTGTTCCAGTATGGCCAAAACCACCCTCTCCCCGCTTCGTCGTCTGAAGCATTGATTCTTCTTTATAACAGGCCCTGTAGACAGGGGCAAAGACAAGTTGCGCAATGCGCATTTTGGGAGTCACCACAAAAGGCTCCTTCCCATGATTCATCAAGATAATGCCCACTTCACCGCGGTAGTCAGAGTCGATCGTTCCTGGGGTGTTGAGGACCGTGATCCCCTGCTTAAGGGCAAGGCCACTGCGGGGGCGCACTTGGATTTCATATCCTTTAGGGATTTCAAAACGGAGTCCTGTTGGAATGAGCTTCCGCTCGCCCGGCTCGATCACCATCTCTTCGGTAATAAAAGCGCGAATATCGGCACCTGCTGCTTCCTCAGATCCGTAGGTTGGGAGCTCTGCCCCCTCTTCTAGTTTTGTGGGGACAATTTCTTCTTTCATGGTTGACTAACTTTGATGGCGTTTTTTTCCCGCTCTTTCGTTGAAAGAGTGATCATATCATCGAGCTTTTCTCGCTCAATTTTCTTTTCAGGGCTAAGGGGGGCCTTTTCATTTCCTGTGAGAAACTCGATAAAGAAAACGATTTTCCCTTTGAGCTCACTTCTCTTCACGATACAATCGATCATCCCCTTTTCTAAAAGGAACTCTGATTTTTGCGCTGTATCGGGAAGTTTTTGACGGATTGTTTGCTCAACAACGCGCGGTCCTGCAAAGCCAATCAAAGCATTCGGCTCTGCAATATTGATATCTCCAAGCGACGCAAAAGAGGCGGTCACCCCTCCCGTAGTTGGGTTAACAAGAACAGAGATAAAGGGGATGCCAGCATTATGGAGTTTTGCAAGAGCGGCAGAAGTTTTCGCCATCTGCATAAGAGAGTAAATCGACTCCTGCATCCGCGCCCCTCCCGATGAAGAGACCAGGACAAGAGGGATCTTTTTCTTTAGTGCATGTTCGATCAAGAGCGTGATCCTTTCACCGACAACAGAGCCCATCGAGCCGCCCATAAAGCCAAAGTCCAAAACACCTAGCGCGGTATCGAAGCCATCCATCGTGCAGGTTCCCGTTAAGATCGCATCGCTTCTCCCCATCTTTTTTTGCGCTTTGGTCAAGCGATCAGAATAAGCTTCTGAATCGACGAAATTCAGGGGATCGGTCGGCTTAACCTCATCAAAAAGTTCTTTAAAGGAGTTGCCATCAGCGAGAAGTTCAACCCGCTGCATAGCAGATAGACGGTAGTGGTGTTCACATTTGGGGCAGCAGTTGTGATTTTCCTGGAGCTCATTTGCATGGATCATCTCCTCACAACTTGTGCATTTGACCCAACCGCTCAGTCCATCCTTTTTGGTGGACTCCACCTTAATTTTCGGCTTATGCCGTGTAAAAAGTCCTAAAAACTTCATAACAACCTTTTGTCATTGCCGTTATACACAAAAATGGTAGCAGACCCTCCGAAAGAACACAACCTCTATTGTGCAAAAATCATAAATGCAACTTTAAACTTTGCTCTGTTATGGGGCCAATCGCACTCACCTTCATCCCTTTAGGGACTTTCCCAAAAACTTCTTGAAAAGCTCTTACCGTTGAGGGGCTGGTGAAAAAAACCTCATCAAAATTTTTTAAATCGGGCTTCACTTCGGGCCACCGAGTCCTTGTATCATAAAGAGGGCAAACCTGGTGGCGGATCCGTCGGATCCTCAGCGTTGCCGCCAAAGCGGGCCTTGCCAAAGCTGACTGAGGAAGAAGGACATAGGCTCTTCCCAGGTCCTCCAAAGCCAATAGATGGATGATCCCCTCCTGAGTTTCCTCTACAGCAACCTCCAGATCTCTTAGCCCTTTTTCCCTAAGAGCCACTGCTGTTTTCCTTCCCACAGCAAAAATCTTTTTTTGACCCAATTTCAGCCCATAGTGACCCATACACTGAAAGAAAACCTCAACCCCTTTCTGGCTTGTAAAGATGAGGTGGGTGTATTCCTCCATATCAGCAAACGCCTTCTTAATCTCAAAGCTCTCAAAATCCCGAGGAACAATCTCTATTAAAGGAAGGTGGGTTCCCTTCTTAGGAGCACTAAGCCCCACATGCAAAACCCGATCCTTTTTTCGGCTGTCGAATTTTTTAAAAAAGGCTTCCATCTCTTTGTCCCCGTTCCGGGCAAGAATCGCCAGCTTTCCCTGCAGGGGCGCTGTCTTTCCTGGAAGGGAAATCCGGTTGCGCTCAATTCCCAAGCGGATCAGAGCTGCTTCAGCAACAACAAGACCATCGATTTCACCCCGATCGAGCATCTCTAACCGCTTATCGACCGGTCCCCGTACTTCGATACACTTCAAATCAGGGCGGAGTCCCTTCACCACCCGATCCCGCCGCTCCGACGATGAGCCAATCACAGCGCCTACCGGGAGCGTTTCTAAACGGTCCCCTTCCCGCATCACCAAGCTATCGCTCGGATCGACCCCTTCCGTCAACGCCACCATCTCGAGTCCCTCTGGCAATGGATCGGGAAGATCCTTTGCCGAGTGGATCCCCACATCGCATCTCCCATCCAACACTCGCTGATCGATCTCCCGGGTGAAGAAATCGGTCTTCTCCATCGGCCCCAAAGAGGATTCCAGGTCCCGATCGCCTACCGTCTCGACCCATTCGCAGAAATGGGGGATCTCCCCCATCACCTCTTTAACCTGCCGTCGCGATAATAGCGACCCACGCGCTCCAATTTTTATGACCATTAGTTGGAAAGCTACCTATAGTTGTACAAAAAAACAAGGCTTTTACATATTACTTTGAAGCTTGGGGTGCTCAGCAAGTTTTTTAACATGCTCCTGCAATTCTGAAATCTTTTTCTTCAGATCTGCAACCTCTTTGTCACTTTTTTGTTGCTGTTTCTTCAAAACAGTCAGCACAACTTGCATCAAAACCTTCTGAAACTGTGGATCTTTAATGACAAAACCCCTTGCCTCCGCCTTTACTTCTTCCAGTAGGATTTCAGCAAAGTCATTTTTGATCTTAGCAAGCGCTTGTCTGACTGCTTGCTCTAATTGAGCCATCTTTTCCCGGTTTTCTAAGATGGCCTCACCATTATGAAAAACTTGATTCGAAGTAATAAGCACGCAGTGAACGGGATCTCGAGGAGCTGCGCGAACCTTCTTATAGTGTTCATCTAGCGCCTTACGGGTACCCATGTAAACAGGTTTTTTAAAGTCTTGAACGGTGGACACTGCCATAATTTTCTCCTGATTGAATATGGTTTCTAAAATAGATGGATGTTAATAAAATTCCCAGATAGTAGGACTGCTCAACACCCTTGTCCTTCGGCTTAAAATCGATGGGGTGATAGCCAGCGATTTCCCTTAAAAGGAGGCGACGAAGGTTGAATAGATCTAAGAGGTAGGGATGGGGAATCAAAAGGCCTTTCATGATACTCAGAGGTTTGGGAATAGAAATTGGATACTTATTCTTCACAAACCGGACCCCCCAAGACTGTGCCTCTTGACTCCAAACAAAGTCCCACTGATCTCCAAGGAGCTGTTTAAGGGGAGCAGCTGTTTGATGATTAGAGTAGGCAAAATAATAATCTGTAAGCTCCCTCTTTTTTTCTTTTATCGCCTTCCGAAATCCATAGATCATCATATTTTGAGCCAGGAAGGCGTTGGAACCGATAAGGGAGAGGGTTCCCTGCCGATTTTTTTTCTTGAGATCTTGATAAAGCTGTGGAATAGAGTGAGCGCCCATTAGTAGGTTTGCCTGGGCGATTCCCACACAAACGCGAAAAAATGCATTCTGAAGAAGACGGAGCCCTTGAGAAGAGGGTTGATGACTTTCGAGCTCTTGTAACGGAATAAGAGGTCCCCCAGCACGATCTTTCATAAATTCATAGAAGTAGTGAAAAGCATGGGCCGATTTCCCATAATCTAAAAGCTTTTCTATGTCGTAGGGGAGGGTAAATTGCGTATCAATTGGCGCAAAATATAGGATGTCTTCAATCCAATCTGGGAGGGGCAACTTTCCATCTTTGGAACCTTCCTTTAAAAAATGTTCTCGCGCTTTATCCAACCGATCGACTTCTGCTAGTGGGTGCATAAGAAATTCAAACATCTTTTTCCGGTCCCATTCCTTAAAAGTCCCACTGGAATAGCTCCATAGATCTCTGTAATGGTCAAAAAAGAGTTTCCCCTCTTCATCCATTTTGCCATTGATAACAAAAGCAACATCATTTTTCCCGGGTTGGAGAAATCGATTTGGTAAATGATCCAGCCCTTTCCTCAACTCATCTTTTTCTATAGAGTAAAACTTAGAAAAAGCGGTGTATGACATAAAACGGTTAAAATAAGGGCTAAAAAGCGGATCCCTTTCCATCCGTCTTCGAACACCACGACAAAACATCCCTGGTTCATCTGAAGCTGCATTGTGAGCCAGCCGGCTAAGAACCGAATCGTAGGAAACCTCCGCTAAGCTAGATAATAGCTCTCTTCTATGGAGCTCCATAAACCGCATCGCTTCAGTCAGTTTTTTATCGATAATCTGTTGGTTCTCTGAAAGAGCCAAAATCCCCTTTTCCATTTTTACCAACTGCCCCATCAAAATTGCATGGCTCTGCCTCACAACTTTCTCGAGCTTTTTGATCGATTTCTGAAGTCGTTTAAACCTGCGACCGGAAAGGTCGATTTGCAGGGCAATGCTAGAAATACTCCCAGCTTTTAAACCTGCTACCAATCCTAGACTCTGAGCAATGCTCCCAATGACCTCCCCCGTTACCCGTTTTTTTTCTTTGGAAAGAGTAGTCTTAAGCAGTTTAACCCCTCCTTTTTTGAGCTCTTTAGCAGAAGAAGAAAGATCAAAACTGCCAGGATCTTTCAAAACCTTATTAAGCTCTTTATTCAATATTTTCATTCCTCCCTTAACAACAGACTTTTTGGCCTGGGACAGGGAGTCTTTTCCCACTTCAATCAACTCTTTCTTAAGGTTTTGTGGATCGAATTTAACCCCAAGGCGTTTACTTTCCTTTACAACGCTTTGAAACTCTTGCTCCGATTCTCTTGCCTGAGTTCTACTCGAACCAAAAGGCTGCTGAGCCCCAAGCTGTGGAGGGGATTGGGGTTGAATGAGCATCACAGATTTTTGATCAGGCGAAATCCCTATTTTCTCCTTTATTGCTTTGGGGAAGCTGAGTTGTTGCTTCAGTCGATCAAACTGAAAGTGGTTAAGCCGGATCATTAAAAGGAGGTGCTTTTGAATGATTTCAGCAAGACCCAAAGGATCCCAAGGACCTTGTTTGACCGCTTTCCCCTCTTTTAAAAGAGAGCTTAGGGGAACTTTATCAAGAAGATCCAACCGAATAGAATGAATTTCATTTTCAATCTGACCAAAGTTATCTAGAGTAACCATTTGAAAAACTTCAAAGCGATTTCTCAAAAACTCATAGGCTTTCCTTTTCCTATGGGCTGTTTTAAGTTCGTTCCAAGGAGCTAGAGAAAGATAAGAGGCTAAATCCTCTCGAACAATCCTCCGAATATTTTTTAACGTACGGTCAATTAAATGTGCTACCATAAAGTCTAAAACGATATCTTCTCCTTGCAAAGGAACCGACATTATTTCCCTCAAAGAGGATGACTGAGCTGATGAAGTCCAGTTATAGGGGATGTTGGGAACAAGATGGTGCACTTTCACAGTCGTATAGTCTGTCACCTTGGAAAGATCACTCATCGGTAAATTTTTATTATATTTATGCTCAAGCCTAAATAGTAGGTGAGCCTCACTGACTTTTTGCGACATTGTTGATCCTTTTTTGTTGTACATAAGCCTTCAAGGGAACAAACTTTTTCTTGCAGTGTGGGCAGCCCACATCTGAAAGGCATTTCTTTGTCAGACCGTCGACAAGCCTCTGCAAACGATCCCTTTTTGCTTTCCATGAACTTAAAAAACCTTCTAATTGAGGGATAAGTTTCTGAACCTCTTTGGAACCGCTGCTATTTAACTCCTCTATTAAGATTTTTAGCTCTTGATTGTTTTTTTTCTTCTTCTCGATAAGGTGATGTAAGTCTAAACAAACCTTCTTGTTCACCCTTCTCTTTTGCTTAAAAAGCTTGCCTCCCTCCTCGATAGACAAAGTGAGGTTTGCCATCGCTTTTGATAATTTTGTACCTACCTTTCCAAGAGAAGAAGAGGATTTTTCGATTACCCTTAGGTCTCCTTTTACCGTCTGATACCATTTTTCCCACTGGGCAAGCTGCTGCTTCGCTTGATCCAACTGTTTTGCTAAATTTTCAATATTTTCTTTAAAAAGTTCCTGAGTTCTATACCTTTTCATTGCATCAAACCCCACTCCTAGCCCAACGATCACCAAAATGTCGAATATTTTAACCTTCTTTTTAAGGCGTAAAACCTTATGAGCTAAGCGATAAGTAGCCATAAAAAGAGTGGCAAGGGTAATCATTGGAAAAGGATTTGGCAGCAACTTAAAAATAGAGCCCAAAGCAAACCGGATAGAGCTTTTTGCATAATCAACAGGGTTGAAAGTTAACCCCCTCACTATTTGTGGCCCTACGCTTATCATAGATTATTGATCCACTCTAATTTATCAGAAAGATCATCGATTTTTATATCTCCATTCTGCATGTTCTCTAGCATCTTTGAAATCTTTGTGATTCCTGAAATAGTCTCTTGGTAGTCTTCCCTGACTTTCTCTATTTTTTTTGCCAACTCCTGTTGATGAGATGTATTTTCTTTCTTCACTTCCTCTAAAAGTTTGAAGAGATGGTCCCTCTTATTCTCTTCTTCTTTAAACATAATCTCTAATTGCTTCTTAAAGCCCTTAAAAAGACTCGATACCTTCTCTGCTTTTTGAATATCCAAGTGCATTTGATCGGTCTTCTTAATGAGCGCTTCAACATGACTGTTTACATCTTTCTTAAGCTTACTTATTTTGCCTGTAAGGAGAGCATAAGAGCCTGTCATAGTATTCACACCATCACTTAAGGAATCCACCTTTTGTTCCATACGTAACCCAGAAATAAAGTTAGCAGCTTGCATGGCACAAATCATCCCAACCCCTCCTAAAATCCATGCCCCCTTACTTTTTGGAACATATTCCCAAGCTTTTGATAGTGCCAAGGAAATCATTCCTTTTTCAGCGGGATACCCGCACTGAGAAACTACAATATTTCTGTGTATTTCTAAAATACCAGTTAGCGAAGACATAAATTCCTCCTTTCAGCGGTTAATCTGAAAAAAAAATCTACTACGACAACTATTTTTTTTGCAAGTTTTTTCTCAAAAACAAACTATTAAATGAAAACATTTCTTTATGTGAAATTTTATACCCAAGCTCTTTAAAGCAGGTGAAGATGTTATGGTTGCAGAAATGAATGAGTTATTCTTGCCCAGCTCCTTAAGAGAGATTTTAGAAAATAATCTTAAGAGAGTAGTCAAGGCCTATTAAAAACTATTTTCGGCATGGTTCAAAATAGGGTAACAATTTTTGGTCTTATGAAAGATGCGTCGGGGGCAAGCCCCCTGCTGCCCCCTTGAGCTTCAATCTGGCAAGCCAAATCGACCCTCCTCGGGGGGCCGTGCAAAGCACTGTTCCACCCCTCGTGCGGGGCGATTTTGCAGAGCCATTTTGAAGCCGCGGACAGCTCACCGCATGGCTTTTCTTCGCCTTCGGCTCCGAAGCCATGTCAGTTCGCTGGAAAGGTTCTTTCCTAGAAAACCTTG
>NZ_JAAEJV010000018.1 GCF_015356785.1 Candidatus Neptunochlamydia vexilliferae
TTAAAAGAAGAATCTGATCTCAGACCACTTTTTTTCCAGAAGTTTTTGCTTCCGGGCAACCTCGTTGGTCTGAATTTACAGAATCAATGTTACACTACCAGCTGAGCTCTATTTTAATATCAGCAATCCACTCCTTTACTTCTCTAGTATTGGGGTGGTTGGGGCCATAGATTTTCGTAAACATTGTATGGGCCTGCATGAAGTAGTGATTAGCTTTGCTATACTGCTCAAGAGCGTAATAAGAAGTCCCTAGCTTAGTTAAGCGGATTGCAATACTTGGGTGGAGATTATTGCCGTAGAATTTAAGGGCTATTTCCAATGCTTGCTTAAAGTAGTTGATTGCTTTTTCCGCTTTTCCCAAGGTTAGGTAAGCTGTACCCAGATTGCTTAAGTCAGTGGCAATATCTGGGTGGGGCTTATTTCCATAGATTTTGCGGTTCATTGATAGTGCTCGGCTGAATGAGTCAATTGCTAGTTCTGCTTCAACATCAGCAATCCACTCTTTTACTTCTTTAGTGTTTGAATGGCTAGGCCCATAGATCGTCATAAATATCTTATGAGCTTGTGTTAAATGGTTTTTGGCTTTGCCATATTGTTTAAGGGCGTAATAAGCTGCTCCTAAATTCCATAGTCGGGTACCAACGCCTGCATGAGGCTTATTGCTGTAGAGCTTGTAGTCGATTGCGAGTGCTTGGTTATAGTAGTCGATTGCTTTTTGCAAATCTTTTAAGCCGTAGTAAGTTAGGCCTAGATTATTTAGGGTCCTAGCAATGCTTATATGGGGCTTTTTACCATGGAGTTTGAGTTCGATCTCTAATGCTTGTTTAAAGTAATCAATCGCTTTCTGCATCTTTCCTAATGTGTAGTAAACTGAGCCTATATTTCCTAAGCGGATGGCAGTTCCAGGATAGGGCTTATTGCCGTATAGATTTTGGTCAATAGCTAAGGCCTGATTATAGTAGTCGATTGCTTTCTCAGGCTTTCCCAGAGCTAGGTGAGCTTCACCTAAATTATTTAATCGTGTAGCAATATCTGGGTGTGGTTTGCTGCTGTATAGCTTGTAGTCAATTGCCAAGGCCTGATTATAGTAGTCGATGGCTTTATGTGGTTCTTTCAAGGCTTGGTAAGCTCCACCTAGGTTGTTTAAGTCAGTAGCAATATCTGGATGAAGTTTATTACTGTATAGCTTCTGGTCGATTAATAATGCTTGATTGTAGTAATTGGCTGCTTTTTGTGGCCTTTCTAGGGCGTAGTAAGCTAGGCCTATATTGCTTAAGCTTTTAGCAATATTAGGGTGGGGTTTATTTTGGTAGAGCTTCTGGTTGATTAATAAGGCCTGATTATAATGCTCGATTGCTTTCTCTGGCTCTCCAAGGGTTCGGTAAGCTTCACCTAGATTATTTAAGCAGCTGGCAGTATTTGCATGGGGCTTATTACCGTAGAGCTTGCGGTCAATTTCTAAACCCTGATTAAAGTGGTCGATTGCTTTTTGCGTCTCTCCTAATTTATCGTAAGATAAGCCTAGATTGTTTAAGAGGATGGCAGTTTTAGGATGGGGCTTATTGCCGTAGAGCTTTCTGTCCATTGCCAAGGACTGATTGTAGTGATCGATCGCTTTTTGCTGCTTTCCCAAGCCTTGGTAAGTTAAGCCTAACTCATTCAACGCTGTAGAAATATGAGGGTGGGGAGCGTTCCTATGCTTTTCCTTAAGAAGAAGGAGGTTATTTTTTTTGTAGACAAGAGCATCATTGAATTTTCCTAAGGTTTGCTTCATTTGTCCTAGATAATGGAGGGCAAGGTCATCATTGGGATTAAGGGCAGCTGATTGGGTATAGGAGGTTTCTGCTTTGTCATACTGCAGGTTTTCTCTGGCGAAGTGGTCTAGAGTTCCGAGGGTTTTATCGTAGAAGAAGAGGTTTTTGAAGGTGGTTTGGGGATTTTGGATAAAGGTTTTCATCGCTTTATTAAGGGGGACAAGAACACGGTAAACTTCTAGAATGTCATTAGGGTTATCGATAAGGTAAAGCCCTTGAGCATCCGAATCCTTTGCTCCTTTAGAAAAGTAGAAAATTTCTTTTTCTTTTTTGTAAAAGAGGTGAGTTTGGATGCGGAGGGTAAGAGCCGTCCAAATGGCTTGAGAAAGATGCTTTGCCCCTTCAGAACTAATGAGGTTTTTTGCTAGAAGAGCTTGGACTCCATGGAGGGTTCCTTGGCTTTCTATTCCGTGGTAGAGGAGAACTCCTCCGATTGCCATTTGTAGGGGGCGGTAGAGGTCCCGCTTGATATCAAAGGCCCGAATATCGATCCGATCGTCAGTGAGATAGGGCTTGAATTCTTCTGCATGTCCTTTTAGCAGGGTAAGAGCTCTTTTTTCCCGCTCTTTGCTTCCTCGGCTAAAAAAACTTCCCTCTCTTTTTTCGAGCCATTTTGTGACCTCTTTTTGGTAAGCGGTTAAAAGGTTGGGGAACCCTACTAAAAAAGAGCCGTGGGTCATCGCATTGACGAGAATCATCTCTCCATCATGCTTTTGGAGCCATGTGGGGTTTTGGTAGGAGGCAAGTTCTTGAGGGGTTCCAATAAGCTCATAGACGCCTGGTTTTCCTAAAGGAGAAAGCCCTCCGATATCCATACTAAACCCTCCAGGGGTCAAGCTTTTTGCTTCTCGCATGGAGCCATCTGCCTCCCTTTTGGGTCGTATGATGTCCCACTTTGTCTCTCCAAAGTTGGTTATGCGAAGTTCTATGAGTCGACTTAATTGTCTAAAATAGGTTGCAATTTCTGGGCTTTGTTTCTCTAAGATGATAGCAAACTCAACGTCAGAGTAGGGGCACATCTCATCTCTTGCCATTGAGCCTAGCCCCATGATGGTAAATTTAGTGGGGACCTTTTTTCGTATGAGTTTCATGCAGTCTAAAATAAGCTCGCATAAAATGTTTTTGTAGTGTTTTGTAAGATAGGCTTGGACGGCTTCTACCGGTGTACCAGCTGCTAGGTCCTGACTTGCTTTATCTCTAATTTTTTTCAGTTGAAGGCGTTGAATAAAGATGTATCCCTTATGGCTTGCTGGAGGTTTTACTTGAAATGTCTTTTGTAAGAAGAGCCCTTCTAGGGTTTCGAGTTTTTTAAAGAGATGTTTTTGATAGGAGGCATTGTTGGGCGGAACAATTGCAAGGGCAGCATTGAGTAGGTGAGCCCCCTTTATAAAATCTTCTTTTGCAAGAGCTACCTCTGCCATTTTCTCGAGGTAGAATACTTGCTCTTTGAGGTTTTGTGACTCATATCCCTTTTCAAAGGCGCTATAGTAGAACCCATCGACGTCTTTTATTGAGCTGGTGACCTCGGTCGTTTTTGGCAGTGTTAAAGGGATGGACCAAGGCTTCGAGCTCTTTGTGGCTTCATGTACTGATGAGTTTGAGTTATGACTCGAGGTTGAAGCGGCACTAGAAGAGCTACTGGCGCTTGATTGGCTGGTCGATGCGTTATTATTTGAAGGTTGAACCCAAACAATTTTTCTGTTCTTTAATGTGGGGGTATATCCTCTAGAGATATATTTGGAGACCTCTTCTAGGTTGCTAGCATCGACAGGGTATACCTCTTTGCCTGTCTGATAGCGCCCGATGACAGATTGGTTTTGGAGGTTAAAGGAGATCATCTTTCCATCTAAAGACCTACATGAGTAATCAGAGCTCATAATTTCCTCACAGTTTTCAAAAAAACACAGTTGAATGATTGCTCAAAAATAAATTTATTGCAAAGAGTTTTTTCTGAGTGTTTTTGCGTAGCTGATTCATGCTGCTCATAGGGTCCTCTTTTTATTTCTGAGTGTTTGATGAACTAAGTTGCTTTTCAGTTTTTGCAAGCCACTCCTGCGCTACTTTAATATGAGGATGGTTAGGTCGGTAGACCTTCATAAGCATCGTATAGGCCTGTTCCAGATGGCTTTTGGCTTTGTCATATTGTTTAAAATCATAATAAGCAACTCCTAGATTTAGTAAGCGGGTAGCAGTGAGGTGATGTGATTTATTGCCATATAGCTTGCGAACCATTATTAAGGACTCGTTATAGTATTCGATCACTTTTTCCAGCTCTCCCAAAGCATGGTAAACTCCACCTATATTATTTAAACAGACGGCAATGCTGGAATGGGGCTTATTGTTATAGAGTTTGCGATCGACTGCTAAGGACTGACTATAGTAATCGAGCGCTTTTTGCCGCTCTCCCAGGGCATTGTAGCTAAACCCTAGATTGTTTAAGGCAGTAGCAATGCCTTCATGGGGTTTATTGCCATATAATTTGCGACTCATTGCCAAAGATTGATTAAAATTATCAATCGCTTTTTGCATCTTTCCTAAGGCATAGAAAGCTTTACCTAAATTACTTAGGTCAATAACAATACTAGGGTGGGGCTTATTGCCATAGAGCTTCAGGTCGATTGAGAGAGCCTGGTTGAAGCAGTTGATCGCTCTTTGAATTTCTCCCAAGTTTCGGTGAACCTCACCTAGGTTTTTTAAACAGGTGGCAACTTGGGGATGGGGCTTATTGCCATATAGTTTGTAAAGCATTTCTAAGGCCTGATTAAAGTATTCAATTGCTCTTTGCAACTCTCCAAGATCTGCATAGGCGTGGCCTAGGTTCCCTAATGTTAAGGCAGTACTTCGATGGGGCTTACTGCCATGTAGTTTTTGTTCGATCACTAAGCTCTTATTGAAGTAATCAATTGCTTTTTGTGCCTTCCCTAAGTCTAGGTAAGCTGTGCCTAGATTGTTTAATCGGTTACTAATGGCTTGATGGGGCGTATTACCGTAAAGCTTGCGACCCATTGCCAAGGCCTGACTGTAGTAATCTATCGCTTTTTGTACCTGTCCTAATTCGTTATAAGCGAAGCCTAGATCACCTAGTGCTATAGCAATATCGGTATGGGGAGCGGTTCCATACTTTTCCTTAAGGAGGCGGAGATTATTTTTTTTATAGGCAAGGGCATCATTGACTTTTCCTAAGGTTTGTTTCATTTGAGCTAGGTGATGAAGGGCAGTGGTGTCGTTGGGGTTAAGAGCAGCAGCTTGGGTGTAGGAATCTTCTGCTTTGTCATACTGGAGGTTTTCTTTGGCAGAGTGGTCTAGGGTTCCGAGGGTTTTATCGTAGAAGGAGAAGTTGTTAAAGGGGTTTTGGGGGTTTTGGATAAAGGATTTTATTGCTTTATTAAGGGGGACGAGAACACGGTAAACTTCTAAAATGGTATTGGGATTATCGATCAGGTAGAGCCCTTTAGCGTCCGAGTCCTTTGTTCCTTTAGAAAAGTAGAAAATTTCTTTTTCTTTTTTATAAAAGAGGTGGGTTTGGATACGGAGGGTTAGAGCTGTTCGAGCGGCTTTAAGAAGATGTTCTGCCCCTTCAAAACTGATGAGTTTTTTTGCTAGAAGAGCTTGGATTCCTTGCAGGGTCCGTTGGCTTTCTATTCCATTACTGAGGATGGAAGCTGTTCGAGTGGCTTTATAAAGATGTTTTGCCCCTTCAGATCTAATGAGATTTTTTGCTAGAAGAATTTGGGCCCTTTGGAGGGTCCCCTGGGGTTCTGGTCCGTTGCGGAGGATAAGAGTTGCTAGAGCGGCTTTAGAACTAATGAGGTTTTTTGCTAGAAGAGCTTGGGTTCTTTGGAGGGTTTCCTGGCTTTCTATTCCGTGGTAGAGAAGAAGTCCTCCGATTGCCATTTGTAGGGGGCGGTAGAGGTCCCGCTTGATATCAAAGGCCCGAATATCGATCCGATCATCGGTAAGGTAGGGTTTAAATTCTTCTGCATGTCCTTTTAGCAGGTTAAGAGCTCTTTTTTCCCGCTCTTTGCTTCCTCGGCTAAAAAAACTTCCCTCTCTTTTGTCGAGCCATTTTGTGACCTCTTTTTGGTAAGTAGTTAAAAGGTTGGGGAACCCTACTAAAAAGGAGCCGCGGGTCATCGCATTGACGAGAATCATCTCTCCATCGTGTTTTTGGAGCCATGCGGGGTTTTGGTAGGAGGCAAGTTCTTGAGGGGTTCCAATAAGCTCATAGACGCCTGGTTTTCCTAAAGGAGAAAGTCCTCCGATATCCATACTAAACCCTCCAGGGGTCAAGCTTTTTGCTTCTCGCATGGAGCCATCTGTCTCCCTTTTGGGTCGGATGATGTCCCACTTTGTTTCTCCAAAGTTGGTCATGCGAAGTTCTATGAGTCGACTTAATTGTCTAAAATAGGTTGCAATTTCTGGACTTTGTTTCTCTAAGATGATAGCAAACTCAACGTCAGAGTAGGGACACATCTCATCCCTTGCCATTGAGCCTAGCCCCATGATGGTAAATTTAGTGGGGACCTTTTTTCGTATGAGTTTCATGCAGTCTAAAATAAGCTCACATAAAATGTTTTTGTAGTGTTTTGTAAGGTAGGCTTGGATGACTTCTACCGGTGTACCAGCTGCTAGGTCCTTACTTGCTTTATCTCTAATTTTTTTAAGTTGAAGGCGTTGAATAAAGATATATCCCTTATGACTTGCAGGAGGTTTTACTTGAAATGTCTTTTCTAAGAAGAGTCCTTCTAGGGTTTCCAGCTTTTTAAAGAGGTGTTTTTGATAGGAGGTATTGTTGGGTGGAACAATTGCAAGGGCAGCATTGAGTAGGTGGGCCCCCTTTATAAAGTCTTCTTTTGCAAGAGCTACCTCTGCCATTTTCTCAAGGTAGAAGACTTGCTCTTTGAGGTTTTGTGACTCATACCCCTTTTCAAATGCGCTGTAGTAGAAGCCATCGACGTCTTTTATTGAGCTGGTGACCTCAGTCGTTTTTGGCAGCGTTAAAGGGATGGGCCAAGGTTTTGGGCTCTTTGTGGCTCCTTGTATTGATAAGCTTGAGTGAGGACTCGAGGTTGAAGCGGCGCTAGAAGAGCTACTGGTGCTTGATTGGCTGGTCGATGCGTTATTATTTGAAGGTTGAACCCAAACAAATTTTCTGTTCTTTAATGTGGGGGTATGTCCTCTGGAAATATATTTGGAGACCTCTTCTAAGCTGCTAGCATCGACAGGATATACCTCTTTGCCTGTCTGATAGCGCCCGATGACAGATTGGTTTTGAAGGTTAAAGGAGACCATCTTTCCATCTAAAGACCTACATGAGTAACCAGAGCTCATAATTTCCTCACAGTTTTCAAAAAAACATAGTTAAATAATTGATTAAATATAAGTTTATTTTAAACGGTTTTTGCATAATCAAACTTCATAACACAGGGCAATCATATGAAGGAGTTTTTTCATGCGATTAATACTCTCTATCTCGGTCGCTGGCGCTCGGGCGACTTTTGGGTCTTTTACCCATAGGTAAAGAGGTTGAGCTTGGGCGGACCCCCTTGGGGAGCGTATGTGTATGAATAGAAGACATGGGTTTACCTCAATTATGGTTTTTGATCTTTCTTAAGGATTTCTAGCTGCTCTTTAGCAAGGAGTGTATGTCCATGGTTTTCTCCCAGGTTCTTTGTAAAGATTTGGAGCGCTTCTTCAATATAGGGGATTGCTTTCTCGATCTCTCCCATTTTTTTATAGGTGAAACCGACATTTCCTAGGCTGATCCCGTGTGAGGTGGTGGGGTCTCCTGAAACTAATTTTCGGTGGATGTCTACGGCTTCAAGGCCATACTTGAGCGCTTCATCTAGTTTTTCAGCCTTTCTGCAGGTCAAACCCATTTCGCTTAAGGTTTGAGCCATCTCGAGATGGGGATGTCCTTTAAAAAGCTCTCTTTTCATCTCTAAAGATTTGCGGTAATAGGAGAGCGCTTGATTATAGTCTCCTTTATCGAACCAAAAGCCTCCCATATTGTGGAGGGATAAAGAGGTCTGAGAGTTGGCAGACTCTCCGGGAAGCATTTTTGACATTTTCAGCCCCTTTTCCATATATTCACCGGCCTGCTGGGAATTCCCTAAAAGTCCGTAAGCTCTTGCTAGATTGTTTAATCCATTCACCAGTGTAGGGGAGGGGGAGGTTCCTAAAACTTTTTCTTTGATTTTTAGCGACCTATGGAGAAGGGGGAGCGCTTTTTCTCCTTTATTAGTTAGAATGTAGATATCCCCAAGGTTACTCAATATAGTTGCAAAGTCTAGAGAATCTTGGCTACCTTGAGCCTCCTCGTAGGTTTCCAATGCTTTTTCATAACATTCTTGAGCTTTATCAAGCTTTCCTTGGTTTTTATAAATGATTCCGAGACTGTTGAGGGAGATAGCGATTGAAACATGGGGTTTATTGCCAAGGAGCTGTTTTTTCATCTTTAGCCCTTCCATGAAGTGCTTATAGGACGCTTCAAAATTGCTCAGCTTCATATGGGCCAATGCCAAGCCGAGCTTGATATGGGGAAGAATAGGGGCGGCAAACTCTTTAGCTTGGAAAAGGATGACAATCGCTTGGTTAAACCAACGAATAGCCTGTTCAGGCTGATCGAGCTCTGTGTAGCAGTGGCCTGTGTGATAGGCAACCTTAGCGAGGTCTAAGTGGGGGGCATCGTTATGCTTTTCTCTTAAAAGGGTTAAAAGCCTCTGGTTCCTTTTAAGGGCTTCTTGTGCTTGGTCTCTTGTCATTTTGACCCTTTGTAGGTTGGATAGGGCATCGATATTGTCTGGATCGAGAGCAACCGCTTGGGTTGAGGAGGCTTCTGCAGAGCTAGAGGCAAAATTCCTTTCCCCTTTAACAAGGCCAGCTCCAATACTTGGATCGTTGAGCTTGGACAGTTTGAGTACCTTAGGGTTCCCTTCGACAAAGGCTTTTATTGCTTTATGGAGGGGAATAAGGGTTTGGTAAAACTTCTTTGGGTTAGCGGAACTATTTTCTAGCAGGAGAAGGTCTTTACTCTCTTTGTCCTCTCTTCCTTTGGAAATATAGATGATTTCCTGTTCTTTTTGATAAAAGAGATGAGACTCGACTCTTAAGGTTAAAACAGCCTTTGCGAGTTTCTCGAGATGACGGGTCCCTTCTTCGCTGAGCCAACGCCTCTTTTGAAGCTCTTTTATCCCTTTAAGGGTTCCATAGCCATTTGTTCCTGCATACAGGAGAAGCCCCCCAACAGCCATTTGGATTGGACGGTAAAAGTCCTTTTTTACATCGAAAGCGCGGAGATCAATCCGGCTATCGGTAAGCTGCGGTTTAAACTCATGGACATGCCCTTGAAGGAGTTGAAGCGCCCGTGTTTCTCTTAACCTTTTTGACCTTAACTTTTGAAATAAGTTTCCCTCTTTTGTGTCTAACCACTTTTGGGTCCTTGTTTGGTAAGACTTTAGAAGCTTAGGGTCACCCCAAACAAGGGAAGTTTGTGTCATGGCATTGACTAAAATCATCTCCCCATCATGCTTTTCTAGCCATTCAGGGCTTTGGTAGGTAGAGAGTTCTTTGGGTGTTCCAATGAGCTCATACACTCCCTCTTTACCTAGGGGAGAAAGCCCCCCGATATCCATGCTAAATCCTCCTGGTGAGAGGCTAATGGCTTCTCGCATCGATCCATCAGGGAGCCGTTTCGGCCGGAGAATTTCCCACTTTGTTTCACCGAGGTTGATGATTCTTAGCGCAACAAAGCGACTTAAGTTTTTGAAATAGCGGGTGATTTCGGGTGTATTTCTTTCAACCAAGATCGCAAATTCAACATCTGAATAAGGGCACATCTCTTGACGAGCCATCGATCCCAGACCTACGAGCGTAAACTTTATGGGAATCTTTGCTCCTAAAAGCTTGATTGAGCTTTCAAAAAGGTCGCATAGGAGCTTCTGGTACCGGTCGGTTAGAAAGCTTTGAACCTTATCAATGGGGATATTCTCCTTAAGTTGTTTACGGACTTCTCCTCGGATCTGCGAGAGTTTTTCTCTGAATGTTTCTATGTAGTTTCGGTGGCTACTGGGCGTTTTTACTTTAAAGGTCCTTTGCAAAAAGAGTCCTTCTAGGGTTTCGAGCTTGGTGAAAAGATAGTTTTGATAGGGGCGATTATTGGCTGGAACAATTGCAAGAGCAGCATTGAGTAGGTGGGCGCTCTTTATAAAGTCTTCTTTTGCAAGAGCTGTTGCTGCCATTTTTTCAAGGTAGAGGATTTGGTTTGTTACATCTTTTTTATCGTAGGCTTTTTCAAACTCTTTATAGTAAATTCCTTCAACATCTTGGTTTGAGGAAGAAGATGAAGAGGAAGAGGAATGGAGTGTACTTAGCTCTTTTTTATGTGAGGGATTAAGAAAGAGGCGAAAAACATCGTCTTGTCCCCATTTGAGAGCGATATCAATGGGGGTGTCTCCATTTTTGTTGGGGATTTGGGGATTCCCTTTTTTGCCTAGAAGAAGGCGGGCACTTTCGAAATGGCCATGCTTTGCTGCCCAATGAAGGGGGGTGTAGTCAAAGGCATTTTTGGCATTGGGGTCGGCACCTGCGGCTAAAAAGGTTTTGACAACTTGGGGTTTGGGAGGTCCCCACATAGCGCGGTGGAGAGGGGTTTTCCCATCGTTATCTCCTTGGTTTAGGGATTGAGGAGCGGTCTTGAGAAAAAACTGAATAAGGCTTAGGTGCCCATGGGAGGCTGCAAGATGAAGGGGACTTTCTTTGGAGGAGGTAAGGGCTGAGGGATTTGCTCCTTTTTTGACGAGGAGTTTTACACCGTCTAAATGATTTTGGTTTGTTGCAAGATGAAGAGGGGTTCTTCCCTCTAAGTCTTTTCCATTTAGTGGAAGCCCTAATTGAAGAAGAGCTTCGATGTTGGTGGTTTTTCCTGCTTGGGCAGCAAGGTGGAGGAGATTTTGTTTTCGGCTGTTGAGGGCATCTAAAGGGATCTTATGGGTTTTTAAGAAGTGGAGAGCTTGGGAGGGCCCTTTTTGTGCAAGCTCTTGGGTCATGGCTGGAGAAATCGATGCTTTAAAAGCGATCAAGACCTCCGATAGAGAAAGGTCCCCTTCTATAAGGGCTTTTTCGATCAGAGCGTGTGGCAGGTTTGGTGTGAGGGGAAAGCACTTTCCTCCAAGGGAGTAAGAAAGAGTCCTGTCATGTTTTTGGGCATACTCAATTAAAGGTTTCAGAGAAGAGGCTTGAAAGGAACCCTGTCTAAGAATGAGGTGGAGCTTGGGCCTTTCATTCATTAGCTTGATCAGGCTGTGGTGTGAGAGGGTTTGACTTTTACCAATAGTAAGTGTCTGGAGGCTTTCAGCACGGATAAGTGTATTAGAGAGTTTTGCTTCTGAAACTTGAATCCCATTTAGGGAAAGAGAAGAGCTCTTGGGGAAAACCTCAAAAATTTTTCTTAATAGACGTTCTTGCTTTTTAGCGGAAAGTTTTGGCATTACTCCATCTAGGAAGAACTCGAGAACCTTGTCAAGCGGTTCCATCTCCACTTCGTTCTGAGGAGGGATTTTGACTTTAGGTAGAAGCGTCTCAAAGCAGGGAGGGTTTTTCTGTGAGAAAAGAAATTCTTGAGCCTTTAATGGGACCTCTTTTGCTTTTTTTAGAATCACGTCGTAGGCATCAGAAATAAGGGGATAAAGAGTATGGAAGAGTTTTTTATGGGTGATTTTTGGGTTGTCTTGAAGGGTTTTTTGGACTTTTGTAATCGCTTCATATAGGGTAACGAGCTCAGAAAGGGGAAGATGCATAGGAAGGGAGAGCTTCTTAGAGTCCCGAGGAGAAAATACCCCTTGTTTTAACATGGAGGTGTATTTGTCATTGTATTTTTTAAGGGCTCCTAGCCAGTTGATTAGAAGGGTTTCTGGTGAGATTTTGAGGAATTCATTTGCAAACTGGGGACTAACGGGGGTTTTCATATTGGGAAGGAGAAAGAGGGTGGTTCTAAGCCATACTAGGTGTTGCTTTGATGAGATGGTTTTAATGGGAGAAACCAAGGCTCCATCGTTATCGATACCTATAATGTTTCTTCCCCCGCTTTTTTTACTTGTAATCATGTAATTGTCTGCGCGACCATCGTCGGGTCTAGTAATGAGGGCTAAGATGACGGTAGCGCTATAGTGGTAGGGGTCTAATTCGTTTAAGTTAGGGGATTCGTTTAGAAAATCGTGAAAAGAGGTCCCCTCAACAGCGAGATTTACTTGGGTGGGGTGGCTAAGTCTTGTTTCAGCAAAAGGGTAGTTTTTTTTCTTATCGGGATTTTTAGTAAAAAAAGAGGGTTGTTCTTTTCCTTCCATGATAAACTCTTTTCTCAACGGATGGCTGTAACTCCTCTCATCAAAGGGGTCTAGAATAAGAAGGTTATTGAATTTCAGAAGTAAAGAAGGGGAGGATCCTAGCCCACAAATGAGTTTATTAAAAGCATCGATCGCATATTCGTACCCAGGGTTTAAGGGGTTTTTATACTCTCTTTTGATAAAGGCTTTGCCGGTTTTTTGCAAAGCACTTGCTCCAAAGGTATTGATTTTTACCGTTTGATTATAGCGGTTTAATGAACTAAGTTGCCTTCCTGTTTTCTGGGCAAGCTCTAAGCAGGTAACCTGACCATGCAAGTATCCAAAAAGGCGGGCGGGCCCTTTGAGCTTACCACGTCGCTTTTTTCCCTTTTCTTGACATACCTCCTTAACATAGTTTTGGTACACCTCCGCGATTTTTTCAAGGGTTGTCTTTACGGGAGATTGAGGGTTTTGCTTGGTAAACTGTGTCAAATAGTCGGTGAACTTGATAAGATTAGCGAAAAGAGGAGATTGAGGGGTAAGCTTTTCTCCATCAAATGTCTTTAAGGGCTTTTTTTCAGATAGGATAAGCTTTTCTGGGAAGGTAATGTGAGAAAAAAAAGGCGGTGGATTTTCAACGACCTTAATCTTCTGTATAAGGGGAAAGAAAGAGGATTTGTTATGAGGAATGTTAGTGATTTCTTCTTCAAGATTGACTTCATGAAGAAGATAATCGGATGAACGTCCCCGATTAGATTGATTAGATATAGCCATTTTTAGCTCCTATATTAGTGGTTTCAAAAATAAGCTTATTTTACCTTTTTTACATCGTTCTTTGGTAAATGAGTCGATCAATTTTTGCTCTGATATCATTGAGAATATTCCAAACTATGTGTTTATCTGTCTGATTGAGTTTTTCACTCTTTTTATAGATTCCATTGAGATCACTCTGGGCTTCCATCAGCTCTTTCAAAGAGGGTTGGTAGGAGATCTTTTTGTTGATCTCTCTGCATTCAAGGCTAAGAGAGTCAAACGTAACCATTTTATTTTCGTTAGAAGAGCTACTGCTTACAGAGGAAGAGCTACTGCTTATAGAGGAAGAGCTACTGCTTAAAGAGGAAGAGCTACTGCTTATAGAGGAAGAGCTACTGCTTAAAGAGGAAGAGCTACTGCTTATAGAGGAAGAGCTACTGCTTATAGAGGAAGAGCTACTGCTTATAGAGGAAGAGCTACTGCTTATAGAGGAAGAGCTGCTAGAAGGGGGATTATCCTGTAAGATACATCTTGAGAAGTGGGAGTGATGATAATAGATAGGAATCAAAGGGGTTTTTAGGTCATCATTGATTAGTTCAACCGGTTCTATTCCATGACTTGTTGGAGTGACAATAAGAACCTTTTTTTTGAAAAGGATAGCTGCCAGTTTAATTTCTGTGGTGTTTAGGTAAAATGAGGGAACACTCACTGTGGTAGTGTAGTGTTTGAGAAGGTGAGGTGAGGAGATGAACTGGATTTGGGATTTTTTAAGAGTTTTTAATTTTGATTCTTGTTCTTTTCTGAGCGTTTCGATTTTTTCTAGAACAGGACTATTCTTGAGGAAGTCGATATAGGTTGACCGTTCTTCATTGACCTTACTGAGGAGTCGAAGTGGCTTTTCTTCAATCATTTTTAAGATAGTTTCTTTGTTTTTTCCATAGTACGAGCTTTGAATCTCTTTGATTTTTTCGATTTGTTTCATGACTTGGATCAAGATGCGAGGTTCTTTTTTGATAAGATCGAGCCACACCTCGGCCTCTTTTTTCTTAGACTGATCAACAGCTTGGTTGCAAGGAATCTGAATTTTTTCCCATTCGGCTTTGAGTTTTAGCCCATTTTGGGATTCATGAAATAGGGTTTTAGCAGAGGTGTCAGAAGAACTCAGGTATCCACTGATAAGGGTGTGGAAAAGGTCTAAAATAGGGGCATCTGCCTCCCGAACCGCTTCCTCTAGGTGCTTTGTAAAGTGGGTCTTTGCGTCTGCTGATGAAGCCTGGCTGTCGAAGCGGTAGACACCTTCAATCTCCTCTCCTAAAAGGGCGTGGAGTGCACAGGCACCATCCCCACTGGTTGGCATGACTTTATATTTTGCCCCTTTATATTCAAAGTCCTTAGGTGTGTCTTCTTGAAAGCTAGGAGGTGCTTTTACGGTGGTAGGTGTTTTTTTGTAGGGGGTTTTAGTCACTTTGTCGCTTGAAACGAGGAAAGGTTTTTTTCCATTTTCATTACTGGTTGGCATGACTTTATATTTTGCCCCTTTATATTCAAAGTCCTTAGGTGTGTCTTCTTGAGAGCTAGGAGGTGCTTTTACGGTGGTAGGTGTTTCTTTGTAGGGGGTTTTAGTCACTTTATCGCTTGAAACGAGGAAAGGTTTTTTTCCATTTTCATTTAGAAAAGAGGTTACCCCTTTTTGTAGGGAGACTAGGGTTTGGTATAGCTCCTCGAGTTTTTCTTTTTTGGCTAATGAAGGGGTCAGCTGCATTTCAATAATCTGGCCAATTGCTGTTTTTATTTTGATCGCTCCTTCTTGGTCGATCATTTTCTGACTGGCTAATTTTCCTAAGAGGTTGAGGGGGTGGTCGCTTTTTAATCCATGGTAGTGGGCAAGACCTCGAACCAGTTCATGGGGAAGTTCGCAGAGAAGGCTTCTGGGGTTAAAGGTAGGGGGGAGGGTTTCTCCCTTTAAAGGGTAGGATACAAAGAGTTTTTGCATAAGAGAAAGGGGAGGAGATTGGTGTTTTTTCTTTTTGCCGACAAGGGAGTGGTCTCCAAAAATCACTGTTGAGGGGAGTCCTGAGTCTTGAAATTCTTTAGGTACTCCAATCCATGGAGAGGAGAGAGAAAAGCCTAAAGGGTTTGAAGAGTGAGGGGTGGGCGTTTCTCCAAGTTTTATGACTTTGAGAGCAATAAATACCAAGAGATTTTGAAAGTATTTTTTAGTTGTTTTGTTCGATTTTTTTAATAGCAAGGCATAGGAAAGCCTTGAGTAAGGGTAAACCCCCTGGTCTGCAAGTCCCCCTAGCCCGACAAGGGCAAAGGAGGTGGGTGGTTTCCCTAAAGTTTTTACCCCTTTTTCTGCATAAGAAGCCAAAAGGGTCTTGAACCCTTTTCCTAGGTCTTTTTGGATCGATTGAGTTGATTTAGTTTTCTTAACGCTTTTTTTACTAGACTCTCGAAGCTCGCTCAATTTTTTATCGGTAAATGGAAGAGAAGTTCTTTTTTTGCCGATGACTTGATCGAAAAAATTTGCCTCTATCTTTTCTAGATGGGTAGAGATAAGTTTGAGACAAGAGGGATTAATGGGCAGACTTTTTGAAAGCGCAAAAGCTTGGTTTGCATAAAGCGCAGCATTTAAATGGTTTCCTTTTTCAAGATAGTCATTGGAAAGGCTTTGAAGGTAGAAAAGCTTTCCTGTCAGATCCCCTGCAAGGGAGGCTTCTTTTAATGAAAGTAGGAGATCCTTAGGGTTTGAAAGGGTATACTGTATTGGAGGAGTGGCTTGATTAGCAAGAAACCTAAAGGAAGAAAGCTGGCCCTTTTTCAGGGCAAGAGAAAGAGGGGTTTCCCCATTTTGATCAACCAGTTCTGTTTGCCCCTTTTTTTGACATAATGCTCGCACAAGCAATGTATGCCCTTCTTGAGCGGCTAAGTGGAGGGGAGTTTGGCCCAAGTGATTTTTTTTATTCACAAAGTTTGCAGGACTTCTTGTAAGGATCGTATGAAATACAGCGGAGAGTCCTCGTTTTGCAGCAAGATGGAGAAGGGTATCTCCAGCTCGATTGAGTTGAGAGATGTCCCCCCCCATAGCAAGGAAAAAAAGGATATTGTTTTTTGACCCTTTTTCAGCTGCTTTTTCAAGGAGGTTTTTTCCATCGGCTCCTCTAGCATCGATCTTTTTTATTCTTTGAGATTCAAGAAAGAGCGTGAGTTCTGCTTTTGGTAGAGGATCTTCTTGCTCTACATTTTGAAGCAGGTCAAGCGCTGATGATAATGCTTGAACTGCTTTTTTCTTGTTTTTTTGAAGGACTTCATTAACGGCAATTGAGCCCGCAAAGTAACGCCGCTCCTTATGGGTAGGAGAGGGATAAAGGACTTTTGCTAGAGAAAGTCCCTCTTCAAAATGTTTGGATGCCATCGAGTAATTGCCACTATTTCTATATGCAATTCCCAGCATTCGATGGTAGAAGGCTGTCCGTTCACTGGGTTGTTTTTCAGGTAATTTTAGCGACATTGAGAGTGCTTGTGAAGCATAGAAGATTCCCTTTTGAAAGTCCCCACTTTCACCACAGGCTGTACCTAAAGAGCTCAGGTAAGCAGCAATACTGGAGTGGGGTTGGAATCCATAAAACTGTTGGATGATCGTTAGGGCTTCAAAAAAGTAGGGAATTGCTTTGTCATACTGGCAAAGGTCTAGGTAAGATACAGCCAGAGAGTGAAAAATCACTGGAGAAAGGAGGTTTGGGGTCACACCAAAAGTGAGTTTTACGATTTCAGCTGCTTGGGCAAAACAATTTAGAGCCTCTTCTTCTTTTTTTTGCTGTTTGTATAAGTGCCCTAGAGTGTTGAGGTATTTTGCGGTTGAAGTGTGGGGTTTATTTGGATGGAGCTGCCTATTCATTTTAATCGCCTGCTCGATATAGATGGCGGCTTGTTTTTTATCTCCTTTTTCTTGAATACTTACACTTAAAAGACTTAAGGTTTCTGCAATATCTTTATGGGGGGCATGTCCAAAGAAAGATTTTTGGATTTTAAAGGCCTCCTCAAAAAGGGGAAAAGCTTTTGTTGTTTCCCCTATCGTGCGGTAATGGGTCCCCAGGGCTGTAAGGGCACATGCAATATCAGGGTGGGCAGCTTTGCCATAAAAGGCTCTATAGGTTTCCAAGGCATTCTTGAAATGAGTGGTTGCTTCTTCGAACTTTCCTTGTCGCTGTTTAAAGATTCCGATTTGGTTGTGAGCCTCTCCTTTTTGGGGATGGGGGTTATTTCCATAGACTTGGTGAATCATTTGGAGCGTTTGGGTAAAGTGTTGAAAAGCTGCACCGATATTCATGCATGCGTCATAGCAGCAGGCGAGGTTAATAAGGATATCAATAGTTTTTGGACTTGGACGGTCTTGGTAGGTTTTTTTTAGCTTAGTAAGAGCAAATAAAAGGTTCATCAACGACTCTGGATTAGATAAATGGGTTTTTACCTTTCCAAGTTTATTGAGAGCCTTTGCACTTCCTAGGTCAGGTTCATTCCAAGCGGAGCTTGAGTTGTTATTCAGGAAATTTATTGATACCCAGTTAGAGGATGAAAAGCTATTGAACCGCTCAACGGCTTGGTTATAATAGATTTCAGCCTGTTTTAGATCCTCCATTTCAAAGAAAGCATCTCCCATCAGGATTAAAATTTCACCGTTTTCGGGGCGAGTTTTTGAAACACTTTCTTGGATTTTTAAAGCTTGCTCTAAGTAGTAAAAAGCTTTTTTTCCCTGTTTTAAATCGATATAGGCCTCTCCAATTGCGGCTAAAACTGTAGCGGTATGAGGATGGGATTCCTCTTTATAGCAAGACTTTGAAATTTTTAACGCTTGGTTTAAATGGTTTAGGCCTTCCTTCCACTTTCCAGTTTTAACTTCAAGGGTACCTAGGTAGGCGAGGATTTTCGATAGGAAGGGGGTGGGGTGGTGGCCCTGAAGTTTTTGGAGGGTTTGATAGCCCTTCTTGATTTCTTTTAAGGCTTGAACCTCATCTCCAAATTCCTGATAAGCTAAGGCGATACTCGCTTGGAGGAAGACTCTTCCTTGATGGGGCTTTTCTCCATAAAAGGTCTGATCGATTTGCAAGGTTTGGTTAAAGAATTCAAGTGCTTCTTTCTTGTTTCCTAAAGAGACATGGGTTTCTCCGATTGCTTTAAGAAATGGGAAAAGTTGAGCGATTTTTTCTTTTCCATAGTAAGATTTTATAAGTTTGCAACATTCTTGAAATGTTACTAGTGCTTTTGGGTAGTTGTATATCCCCTGATAAAGGGTTCCCAGCTGGTAGAGGTTTTGAATGATCACAAGGTTTGGTTTAGAGCCCCAAACCATTTGACGTTTTTTAAGAATATCTTCAAATAGAGAGATGGCTGTTCCATAAGCGCCGAGCTCGATGTGAGCGAGAGCCATCATTGAAGTTGCATTTGCTAAAACTATCGGATTACCCATGTCGTTGATATTAATTGCTTTTTGAAACGCTTCTAAAGCAAGCTGAGGCTTTCCACTATCCAAGTAGGTTTTACCCCTTAGGCTATAGATAAGGCGCGCTTCTGGAGCATTGGTCCAAAATCCCATTAACTCGGGCTCTAGAGCTTTTCTTAGAAGCTCTAATCCTTTTTCGTAGTTGTCATGGGCTTGTGAATACCTTCTTAGGTAGGAGTAGCCTTGGCCAAGAAGTGCATATGACTTAGAAATGGTAAGGTTGGTAGGAGAAAGAGGTTTCTTCTGACTAATTTTAAGCGCCTCTTTAAGAAGAGGAATTCCCATTTTTTCCTCTCCTAAAGCGCAGTAGGCAGTCCCTAGATCATGATATAGCTCTAAAAAAGAGGGATGATGTCGATTCCCGAAGATCTTTTCAAGTATTCCAAGAGCTCTTTCTAGATAAGGGACACCAAGTTCGATACTTTCATGAGAGATATGGAAGCTTCCAATGGAGCGAAGTGCAGTAGCTAGCTCAATTGTAGTTTTGGCTTCGGGTAAGGCTTCAAAAATTTTAAGGGCTTCTTGGTTGCATATAAGGGCTTCTAAAGAGCGGCCTACGTTAAGGTGGCAACGACCGCAAGAAAGAAGAGCGATGCCGATATCTCTATGGGGCTGATTTAGAAAAAGTTGACGGAGAAGAGCTAAAGAACTGGTATAAAAGCCTAAGGCTTCTTCGGTTTTTTGAGCAGATTCAAAGAGTCGCCCAATGTTTTGATTTGTAGTAATCATCCCATAAGTGAGTTCTTGGATTCTTTTTGGAAAAAGGGATAGCTGTATAAGCTGTCTAAACATCTCAAGTGCTTTAAAGAGGTGGTCTGAAGCTTTTTCTGTGTCATTGAGCTGAAAGTAACATTGTCCAATTCTTTGAAGGGCAAAAGCGATATCGGGATGATTTGTTGTCTCTCCATATTGCTTTTTTAAAAGGGTTAGGGCTTCAAGGTTGTTTTGAAGTGCTTTATCATAATCGCCTAGATATTGTTGCATCCCTTGCAGAGCAGCTCGCGCCTTGGGGTCATTGGGATTGATTGCAACCCTTTGCGTCTGTTTTTCAAGGGTTTGATCAATGCTCATATTTTTGGGGTCTATTGCTTGATCTAGAGAAAGGGTGGAAAAGGCATCCTCTTTCCCAGTTAAAAAGGCCCTTGCTGCGTGGTTTAAGGGAAATAGAATCTGGTAAGAGTCACTGAGGTGTTTGAGCTCATGATCTCCAATGGGGTATAGTCCCTTGGCTTCTTTATCGTTGGGGTCCTTAAAATGATAGATAATCTCTTTTTCTTCTTCGTAGAACAGGTGGGTTTTTATTCTCAGTGAGAGGGTTGTCCGAAGGACATCGATGAGTTTAGTCGCTGCTTCTTTAGAAAGGATCTTTTTTCTTTCTAACTCAAGGATGCGCTCTGTTGTACACCGCGTTTTGAGCCCATAATAAAGGGCTAGGCTTCCGATCACCATTTGGATGGGGCGGTAAAAGTCTTGCTTAATATCAAAAGCGCGCCCTTCAACACGATCCCCTTCTAAGCGAGGCTTAAAGTCATTAATATGGCCACTAAGAAGGCCTAAGGCCCGTTTTTGGCGGATAGTTTTTCCATTTTTTGACGGAGAGTTGAGGATTTGGTCGATGTTTTTTCGGTAGGCATCAACTAAGGTTTTTTCCCCTCCAAGCAGCGAAACGGTTGCCATGGAGTTGACCATAATGATCTCTGCATCGTTTTTTTCAAGCCACTCCTCAGATTGATACTCACTGAGGTTTTTTGGACTTCCAATGAGTTCATAGATTCCAGTTTTTCCCTGGGGACATAGTCCCCCAATATCCATTGAAAAGCCACCAGAGATAAAGCTTTTAGCACCAATGATTTCTTTTTTGACCCTCCGAGGGCGGACAATGGGGTATTTTGTTTCTCCTAGATTGATCATTTTTAGGGTAATAAGATCGCTGAGCTCTTTAAAATATTTCCGGTTTTGGGGGGTATCTTTTTCGATCAAGATTGCAAACTCTGCATCTGAATAAGGGGAGACCTCCTTACGGCTCATCGAGCCAAGACCTAGGAGGGCAAATTTAGTAGGTGGAGGCTTAGGAAGGGCTCCAATAGCATGATTGACGATATCGAAGATCAACTTCGAATAGTTTTCTGTCATAGCTGCTTGGACTTCTTTAGGATCTTTTCCTTTCTTCAGGGTTTGATCCACCTCTTTTCTAATCTCACCTAGGCGGCTCCGGTATTTTCCCACATGGTTTTTATAGTTTTTAGGAGCTTTTCCCTTAAAAGTCTTTTCGATCCACATTCTTTCGACCCTTTCTAGACTGTTGAAGAGATGATTGAGATAGTGGTCTGGAAGCTTTTCTTTTTTTGCTAAGCAATAAGTGGTGTTCAAAAGGTGAGCGGCAATGATAAAGTCCCCTTTTTTTAGGTGGTACCGTCCCATCCTTTCTAGGTAGTGGACCTGGTTACGCCCATTTTCCTCTTTATTTATGATCCAATCATTATCTTGAGCCTTTAAGTAGAGCTTTTCAAACTCTTGATAATAAAAACCTCCGGGGTCCTGAATTTTGTCTTCAGAAAGGTTTTTGATCGAGGAGGTGAAAATTGAGTTGTGGCCTCCTTTTTTTATGGCCATGAGGTAAACCACTAATTTATAGTGCTCCTTTTTAAAGGCGGAATCAATCGGGGTTTCTCTTGCTTCATTGATCGGCAAGAGTTGGGATCCATACTCTAGAAGGGTCTCCGCGGTATCTTTTTTTCCACTTAAAGCAGCGAAATGGAGGGGAAAGTTTCCCATTTCTCCTGGAAGGTTAGGGTTAGCGCCATAGCTTAAAAGTTCTTTTGCCAATTCTTTATTTGATTTTCCCTTTAAGGCAAGGTGGAGGGGGGTATTTCCCTCATGATCTTTCTCATCAAGCCATTTGAAAATGGTAACTTTTGAAGGATTTGCCCATTCGATGACTGAAGAAAGTGCGTATTCGTTACCCGATAGGGCAGCTAGGTGGAAAACATTTCTACCCTGTTTATCTTTTTTAAAGGGATCAGCCCTCTCTTCAATTAGCTTTTCAATTTCATCTTCATCACCCTTTAAGCAGGCAGCATGGAGCTTTTCACTTCCCCCTCTAAAAGGTGGAGGGGAAAGCTCGGAGAAGTTGCTGTTGAGTGCAATGGGGCTCTTTCCCCCATTATTTTTAATGGTTAGGGAAGCTCCATAGTTTACAAGCTCTTCTCCAGCCATATAAGACCACCCCCCCATAATCAGGGCGTGGAGGAGAGTATTCCCCTCTTTATCTTGGGCGTTGGGGTCGTAGAGATAACTTACAAAATCGGAGAATATAAGGGGGTCAAAGTCCTTCCAAGGGGTGAGGTGAAGGGGAGTTTTTCCTTCATTATTCTGGTGGCTGACAAGAGCTGCAAACTTTCGTTCAGAAATTCCTGAGTCGTATTTAGATTCAAAAAACTTTAAGAGATCCGTCTGATTTTTAGCGACTGCCAAGTGGAGGATATTATCTCCTTTATGGGTGACAGCTTGAATATCGGCCCCAGCTTTAATCAAGTATTCGACAATGTTTTTTTTACCCGCTAGGGTGGCAAGGTGAAGGGGTGTTTGTCCATGGCGATCCTTAAGGTCGATTGCAGCTCCTTTTTTGATCAAGGCACGGACCGTTTCTTTGTGTCCCTTTTTGCTTGCAATATGGAGAGGGGTTAGACCTATTTGGTTGGCTCCATTTAAAGGGATGTGGCTTGCAAGTGCTGCTTCAACTGCCTTAAGATCTCCCCCCTCACTTGCAATTCTATGTAGAAGGGTGTTTTGACCTGAAAGCTCTATATTGCGCTTTCCACCTAGAAACTCTAAAACATCATTAAAGGTGGTTAGCCCCTCTTTTGTTGCCAATCCAACTGCTTCATTCAGGGTCTTTTTTGTTAGGGTAAGGGTTTGGTTTAAGAAGGCAATCGAAACATCTTTTTCCCTTTCCCAGCAATATAAAATGAGCTCTGAAAACAGTTTTGGATCTTCGACTAAACGGGGAATAAAGGTTTGATTTCCCCCTTTTTCGACGAGTCTTTTTGCTAGTGGAAGATTTCCTCTTTGGAGGGCGAGTTGGGGAGGGAGGACTTTTTTTGTTGCGGAAATGGTTAGATCAGCTCCTAAATCAATCAGAGAGTCAATGAGTTTTACTTCAAAGTTTTTGGTAATTGCTATATGGAAAGGAGTTTCTCCTGCACCATTTTTGCTATTAACTAGCTCCTTGAATTTTTTAGGCTCTAAGCTTTTTTGAAAAAATTCAAGAGGAATAGGTACCCCCGCTTTCACAAGGTGGTGAAGAATATTTTCCCCTTTTGAGTTTGTTAAGCTAGGATCTGCCCCTTTTGCTAAGAGAAGAGAGGTCATTTCCTTGTTTCCATTTAAGACGGCTAAATGGAGAGGGGTTGAGCCATCTAAAGAACGAGGGTTAAGTTTCGCTCCTCTTGTGATTAAGAGCTCCCCATTTTTAGCTGCTCCTTCCTTCGCAACGAGGTGGAGAGGGGTTTCTTGGTTTCCATTTTTCTTATCATAGTCAGCACCTTGATCGATAAGAAGTCGGAGTCCTCTTGTCTTTGCCTGTTTAGCTATCAAATGGATGAGGGGGCCTTTACCAGGAATATTTGCATTGGGGTTTGCTCCAGCTTTAGCAAAAGAGGCAGCAAGAGTAAGTCGATTTTTTAAAATGGCTTGATACAACCCCTTTTCTAGCTCTCCTTTCTCGATTTTGACCGCTTCTTTATCCAAAATGAAGCGTAGGCTGAATGGCGCGCTATTGCTGCTACCGCCATTAATGGATTTAAGAGCATCGAGATCTTGAGAGCTAAAGTGACCATGTTTTCCGAGGGTTAGCTCGAGCCCAGGATAATTTTTGGCAAGCATTAGAACTGTTTCTTTCTGAACAGGCTGTCCACCTCCAATGGTTAGGCTTTGAAGATTCTTTATCGGGTTTAATAAGGGGGCAAGTTTTGTATCCTCAAATAAGATCCTTTTAAGGGAAAGCGTTTGAAGATTAGGGAAGCATTTAAAGACTTCTTTTAGGAATTTTTCTTGCCTATTGCCGTCAAACCCCTTAAAGCTAAAAAGGGCAAGCCATTCTTCAATAGCTTTTTCCAGAGTGGAATGCTTTTTTTCTTGAATCAATTTTTGAGGGGTTGTTTTAGAGGTAAATTGAGAAACAGTGGGTGGGGGACGGTCATAAACGATCTCATCGAGGTTCGGAAAGAGATGTTTTTCACCTCTAAGGAACTGGTCTTGGGTAGTTCTTCTAATCTCCTGGTAGATTTCAGAGGTTAAAGGGGAAACTTCGGTGAAGAGATCCCATAGGGTTATTTTCTGTTTTTTCTTAAGGATTGATCGGACAGCACTTAGCCGCTTAAATAGCCCATGTACCATCTTTTTGTGAGTGGGAAGGATAAGCTGGAGCTTTTCGACATCACTTTTATCTACGACTCCGATCTTTAGAAGGTTTTCTATATAAAGGTTCCACTGTTTTAACCCTTTTAGCCACTCAAGGGTAAGCGTTTCTACGTGGGCCTTTCTAAAGGTGTACACTATTTTAGAGCCAATGGGATGCTTCATCAGTTGAGGAACAAGAAGCAGAGAGTTTCTGAGGTTAAAGTTAACTTTTTTCTCCTCATTTTCTGTAAATGTGGGGGCAAGAATACCCCGGTTACCAAAGCGGCAGAACTCCCATTTTTCCTGCTTATTTTTTTTCATATAAAATGTTGAGAAGGAGAGATTTGTAGGATTCATTATTAAAGAAGCTATAATCACCTCGGATAAGCTCTTTATGGAGATGTCATTTAAGTTTACATTTTTTGTTAAAAGCTCTTGAAGGTTTGTAATATTTTCATGGTTTTTTGCCTGGACGGTAAAGGAATCTCTTTTCCCTTTGAATGTATCTTTAACGAATGTTTCATTGTCTTTAGTGGGGGGTGTTTCAAAAAGGGCTAGGTCTTTTACCTTGATAATTTCTCTGGGGCTTACAGGTTTACCACTTAGAATAGAAATAAAAAGTTCGAAGGCATACTCAGTTCCGACTTGAAGAGAGCGAGAAAATCCCCGTTCAAAATCTAAATCACCAAGGGTTGCTGTTGTTTTTGTGCCATAGTCATCACTCTTGTTTGTGTAGTGGTAGGGAGTTACTGAAGAGATTTGCTGCCCTAACTCCTGTGTTATAGAGGTAGAGAACTGGTTTCCCTCTATTTTGGCAGAGCCCATCAGGTGGCGGAGGCGTGCTGCATCTGATGAGGAGCAGGTTTTTTTTATGAAATCTTGGTACAAAGAAGTCAGTGGCTCAACCTCCTTTTTAGGGAGGAGTTCCAACCGTTTAAGGATGGAATTGATTTTATCAAATAGGGGGTGAGAGGAAGTGAGCTCAATATCGGCGATCCTTTCATATGAAGGGTTAAACTGGCAGAGGAGCTCGGGAGTAATCAGTTCCTTAACAATCTCAGCTGAAACCTTCCCCCTTTGTTTGAGCTGAGAAACCGTCCTTTCAAAGAGAGAAGGCCCAGTACCAAGCTTTATTAGCCTTTCCTGGAGCCCTTGGTTGGAGTTTTTTAAAGAGTTATTGTAACTACTGCTCATGATGGACTCCCGTGTGAAAAAAATCTAAACAAATTATTTAAAACTTCTTGTTTTTTTGCAAGAATTATTTTTGCACAGCTCCTAAGGATATAGATAATCAAAGGGAAGAACTACTGGCTTGTTTTGAATGATCATGAGAATTTTTGCTATGAAGGCATTTTTTAACCTCAGCACTTCTATGGAAATACTTAATAGAAAGCGTCGAGTTCCCAAGTTTTTTATAGGCATAGCCCATATTGCTTAAGCTGGTAGCGAGGTTGAGATGGGGCTTTTTTTGATAAATCACCTCAAAGAGATCGAGCCCCTGTTTAAAGTACTCAAGAGCGGCATTCATGTCTCCGGTTGCATAATAAGATAGTCCAATATTATTGAATAGGAGAGCTGTGGAGAGCTGGGGTTTATTTTGATAATTTTTTTGTTCTATTTCTAGGGCTTGCTTAAAAAAGGGAATCGCTTTTGGGCTCTGTAATTTTTTATAAAGGAGCCCAATCCTGTTTAAAGACTCTAAAATAGTGGCTTGTGCTAGATTGGGGTTGACTTGCCTTTTCATTTCCAGGCTTTTTTCAAAGGATTCAGCTGCTAATTCAATATTCTGTAAACCTTGATAAGCTAATCCCATATTATGGAGTATAGTGGCCAGATCTGAATGGGATTGATTTTTATGTATCTCCTTCAAAACGTTGATGGCTCTCTTAAAAAACTCGAGTGCAGTTTTATTATCTCCTAAAGAGCGATATGATAGTCCTACTCTATTCATTCGAATCACAAGGCTACTGCTTGGGCAACCAACTAAAAGCTTCTCCGCCATTTTTAGAGCTTGCTCATCATATTTGAGAGAGTTTTTTTTATCTTCCAAGGCTTCATAAGCAAGCTTAAGGTTGTCAAGAACGGTTAAAATTTGGGTGTGGGGTTGTTTCTTATAAATTTTTTCCAGTTCTTCTAGCGCTTGTTTATAAAAAATGGTGGCTTTTTCATACTCTTTTAAGCTTTTATAAATAAGCCCTATATCATTGATATCAATAGGAATAGAGGTGTGAGATGTTTCACCATACACCCTTTTTTTTATTTCAACAGCTTGTTTAAAAAACCCGAGAGCAGGTACTAATTTCCCAAGTTTTTTGTAGGCAGAGCCTACATTGTTTAAACTTGAAGCAATATGGAGATGGGGCTTTTTTTGATAGATCAATTCAAAGAGTTCGAGTCCCTGTTTAAAGTACTCAAGAGCGGCGTTCATATCTTCGGTTGCATAATAAGACAGTCCAATATTATTGAATAGGAGAGCTATGGAGAGCTGGGGTTTATTTTGATAAGTTTTTTGTTCTATTTCTAGGGCTTGCTTAAAAAAGGGAATCGCTTTTGGGCTCTGTAATTTTTTATAAAGAAGTCCAATCCTGTTTAAAGATTCTAAAATGGTAGCTTGTGCTAGATTGGGGTTGACTTGCCTTTTCATTTCCAGGCTTTTTTCAAAGGATTCAGCTGCTAATTCAATATTCTGTAACCCTTGGTAAGCCAATCCCATATTATAGAGGATAGTAGCTGTATCTGAGTGGGGCTGGTTTTTATGCACCTGTTTTGAAAGTTCAAGTGCTCGTTTAAAAAATATAATAGCTGTTTTTTCTTCTTTTAATGATTGGTAAGCTAATCCTATTCTGTTTATACGAATCACAAGTTTAACGGTTATGTGGTTATTTGAAAGTTTTTGCTCTATTTCTAGGGCTTGCTCGTCATATTTGAGGGATTTTTTTTTGTCTCCTAAGGTTTCGTAGCAATATCTAAGGTTATCCAAAGTTAAAGCGATGGAAGAATTGGGCGTATTTCTATATAATTTTCTTCTGATTTCTAGAGCTTGTTGAAATGCCTCTAGGGCTTTTTCTTGCTTCCCTGATTTTTGGTAGGCAAGCCCAAGGTGACCTAAATAAGATGCAGCACTGGGGTGTAGGTTTTGACCATAAATAGACCGAGATTGGTCAACTGCTTGAGTTAGGTGTTTGACTGCTAACTTGGTTTTTCCAAGTTTTCTATACTCTGAGCCTAGTTGGGCATGAGCTCGAGCTAAATCTGGATGAGGGGAGCTCCGATAAACTTTTTTGAGCAGCTTAAGAGCTTGAGTAAAATATTCAATGGCCCTATGGTTTTCTCCCAACTTTCTATAAACGTCCCCAAAATTGTTTAAAACTGTAGCGATAACAGGGTGGTTTTTCTGTGGGTAAACCTTTTGATAGATGGCAAGAGATTTTTGAAAGACCTGTAAAGCTTTTTGATGCTCCTCCATTTTAAAGTAAATCGTTCCCAATCCATTTAGGGGTAAGGCACTACTAGGGTGAGGGCAGTTTCCATAGAGTTTTGTAATAACCGCAAGGGACTCCTTGTAGTAGGCTATCCCTTTTTCAAGGTTACCAGCTTCACTATAACTACACCCTAAGTTATTTAAAGCGGTGCTGATATCATGGTGTGGCTGATTGGAATATACCTTTTTGAGCATTTCAAGCCCTTGGTGGAAGTAGGTTATAGCTTTTTCTACCTCATTTAAACCAAGATGACTTAGCCCTAGGTTGCCAACTGTGAGACCAATAGAGGGGTGGCTTTTATCTCCATAGATCTCTTTTTTCATATTTAAGGATTTTTGAAGGGTGGTGATGGAGGTATCGAAGTTACCTAAATAATAATAGGCAAGACCAAGATTACCTAAAGCTGAAGCTATTTGAGGATGAGGGCGATTTTCGAAAAGGGTAAAAAACATTTCTAACGACTGTTTATACCACTTGACAGCGACCTTTAATTTTCCACGTTCCTGATGAACAAGCCCTAGGTTATTCATTCCAAGAGCGGTTCTCATGTGCGCTTTAGTTCCGTATAATTTTTGCCTGACTTTGTGAGATCTCTTTAAAAATTCACACGCCTCTTCTAGGCCCCCTGCTATTTGGTAGGCTGAGCCAATGCTATTTAGGCTTTCAGCAATTTGGAGGTGAGGCTTTTTATTATAAAGTTGGTTGGCTATTTCTAGGGCTTTATATCCATAGCTGATCGCTTTTTGCCAGTGTCCCAGTTTTTTGTAAGCTTCTGATAACTCATTCAAACGGCCTAAAACTGAAGGGTGGGCATCTTTTCCGTAAACTTTTTGGTCCATTGCATAGGCCTGGTCGTAGTAGGAGAGGGCTGTTTTTCCATCCCCTAGTTGCAAGTATAAGGAGCCAATTTTACCTAAATTATCTGAAATCCGAGGGTGGCCCTCTTTTGGATAAAACTTTTGGGACATCTTTAACCCTTGAGTATAGTATTGAAGGGCTTTTTGGAGCTTCCCAAGTTGATGGTAAACGCTCCCTAAATTTTTTAGGCTTACAGCAATAATGGGATGCCCTTTTTTTTCATAAAGCTTTTGCTGAATGTTTAGAGCTTGATCATGAGAATCTAAGGCTGCTTTAAAATCTCCAATCGCTTGGTATTGGGTCCCTATATTGTTAAGAGAAGTGGCGATCAGAGGGTGGTGACGCTTTCCATAGAGTTTCCTTCCAATTTTTAGCCCCTTTTTGAAATATTTCATAGAGGTTTTAACCCTTCCTAAATCGGCATAATTTTTTCCAAGGTGACTAAGATTCGTTATAATGGCAGGATGCAGGGCTTTTTCGTAGAATTTTTGGTTGATGCCGAGCGCCCGCTTATGGTGCTCAATGGCTTTTTTTGTTTCACCTAACTGGCTATAAGCCTCCCCTAAATTTATCAGGGTTATTGCAATACTGGGGTGAGATTTTCTTTCATAGATTTCTTCCTTTACTTTAAGGACTTTAGTATGGATATCAATTGCCTCACTTAGGTTTCCTAGTGCTCCCGCAACCCTTCCCAGGTTCGATAGACAGGTTGCAGCCTCAGGATGTTTTTCTCCATAAAGCTCTAGGGCAATTTTTAAGGCTTTTTGATAGTAGCTAATTGCCTTTTTGAAAGAGCCCCATCCTTCATAAGCGAGTCCCAAGTTGTTGAACGCAACTGAAAGAGCGGGAGAGGGTTTATTCCCACATTGCTCTTGAGCAATCTTAAGAGACTCCTTGAGATAGTGGGTAGCCTTTCTTAACCGTCCATATGATTGATAGGCCAACCCTAAATGATTTAAAATCCTAGACATTATAGGGTGGGGCTTTTCTCCATAAAGGGCTTTCGTCATAGCTAGAGATTTTTTGTGGTACTTAATAGCAGCTCTTGGCATCCCTAGATTATTGGAGGCACGCCCTAGGTTATCGAGGGTATTAGCAAAACCAAGATGGGGGGTGTTCCCATGGAGCTTTTGAAATATAACAAAGGCTTTCTTGAAGTATTCAAGCGCTTTCTCATTTTTTCCTAAAGCGGTATAAGTAAGGCCAATTTCATTGAAGGTTACGGCTGTTGCTGTAAGGGATTTGCCATGAAGCTGTTTAAGTAAGGAGAGTCGCTGCTGGTAAAGATCTAAAGATTGATGGGCTTTTCCTAAAGTTCTTTTAATCGATCCTAAGCGATAAAGAGCAGTGGGGTCATTGAGATTTAGGGCTACGGCTTCTGTATAAGAGGATTCTGCTTTAGCATACTGAAATTCATCCTCAGCAGAGGTATCGATGGTTCCGATTGTCTTGTCATAGAAAGGGTTCTTTTTAAGAGAAATCCCAGGGTTTAAAACGAATTTCTTGATAGCTGTGTGAAGGGGAATAAGAACGCGGTACAACTCGGAAATAGATTTAGACTCTTTAACTAGAAAAAGACCTTCTCCATTTAGTTCTGTTGGTCCTTTAGAAAAGTAGAGAATTTCTAATTCTTTCTGGTAAAAAAGGTGGGATTGAAGACGGAATTTTAGAGTAGATCGAAGGGCATCTTTAATGCGTGCTGCCCCTTCTATTCCTAGGAAGCCAATTTCTTGGAGGTGTTCGATCCCTTTAGATGTTTGAAGGTAAGGGCTTTTCATATATAGAAGAAGGCTACTCACAACCATTTGGAGTGGGCGGTAGAAGTCTCTTTTGACATCAAAGGCACGCATATCTATTCGGTCAAGGGTTAAATGTGGTTTGAACTCATGGAGGTGTCCTTTTAGTAGGTTGAGAGCACGTCTTTTTCCAACCAGGTCTTGAAATGGTGCCTGATTTTCTTTTTTTAATTTTTGCGATAGCCATTTTGTAACTTTGGTTTGATATTTTTTATATAGCTTTTCGCTTCCCATTACTAAAGAGGTTTGTGTCATTGCATTGACGAGGATCAACTCTCCATCGTGTTTTTCTAGCCATTCGGGGTTTTGGTAGGAGGCGAGCTCTTCTGGAGTTCCTATCAGTTTATAGACTCCCGGTTTTCCTAGTGGGGAAAGTCCTCCAATATCTATACTAAATCCTCCAGGTGTGAGACTTATCGCCTCTCCCATCCTCCCATCCTCGTGTCTTTTAGGACGAATAATATCAAATTTTGTCTCACCAAAATTAAGAATACGAAGGTAGAGAAGCTCGCTAAGTGATTTGAAGTAGCTCAGGTTTTTAGGACTGTTTTTTTCTATGAGAAAGGCAAACTCAACATCGGAATAGGGGCACATTTCATCGCGAGCCATTGACCCAAGACCTAGAACAGCAAAGGAGGTGGGGGGCTTTTTGTCTATTTGCTTAATCGAGCTTGTTATCAGTTTTTGAAGAAGTGTTTTATATCTGGCAGTTAGGGTAAGTTGAATTTTTTCAATAGATTCTTCTCCCTCTAGTTGCTGCTTTACCTCTTCTCGAATAGCTTCTAAACGTGTTCTATATTCAATGATATGCCCCTGTTTTCTGTCAGAGGTTTCGATCTTAAAATTTTCATGTAGATAGAGTCCCTCTATTTTTTCAAGCTTTGAAATAAGCTGTTGGTAAGTTTCCTGAAATCTATAAGATTTTGCTGCGGCTAGGGCATTATTGAGAATAAGTGCTGCTCTTATATACTCCTTTTTTTTGGTAAAAACATCACTGATTTTTTGTAAGTAAAGAAGTATACCAGCTGGATTAAAGGATTCATAATAAGCATGCTCTAAACGTTTTTCATAATCAATAATAGGGTCAACGGGTAAAGGGGTGGTGGGGCTTAACTCGGAAGTGATTTTCTTAATTTTAACGGGCAGAGACTCTTTATAAGCCTGTGCAGACTGGGTTTGATTTTTTAAACGCTCTGCGCTAAGGGGTTGCTCAAGATGCTTGATAATTTTTTTTTGTAGTTTTTCCCCTCGCATTAATAGGGTTTTCTTTTGTATATCTTTCAAAATCTTTGAAGCAAATATTTCATCCAAAAGAAGTTTTAACTTGTGTAAATCTTTTTTGTTCTTTTGTCGTTGTTCGATCTTAGTAAAAGCTGTGGAAAAATCAAGGGCTGTTTTGGGGCTTGGGGAATCATTGGCAGCACCTTGTATTGAGGTTTTGATTTTTTTAGCTTTTAGCAGCGTTAAAGGGAGGGGCGAAGGATTCTGATTCTTTACTGGCTCCTGGGTCGATGAGCTTGAGTTATTTCTCGAAGTTGAAGTGGCAATAGAGGAACTATTAATACTTAAGTTGCTAGTTGATGCATGATTGTTTGAAGAGGGAACCCAAACAATTTTTCTATCCCTTAGTTTCGGAGTGTATCCTCCAGAGATATACTTAGAGACCTCTTCTAGATTGCCGGCATCCACAGGGTATACTTTTTGGCCTGTTTCATAGTATCCAATGACAGACTGGTTTTGAAGGTCAAAAAAGATCATTTTTCCATCTAAAGATCTACATGAATAACTAGAGCTCATAACTTCCTCACAGTTTTTGAAAAGTGTGCGTTCATGGGGTCAATTCTTAGTGAAGTGGAAGAGGGTACTGTAGTCCTCACCTATAGTGCCTGCGGGTATATAGGGTTGTCATTTGGCACAAAATTGTAGCACCTGCTCCGCTTTCCCTAGAAACGCATCCCCTGAACGTCTATTTTGAAAAAACACAATTAAATAATTGTTTAAATACACATTTATTGCAAACTTTATATATATCTAAACGAGTTCAAGAATCGGAAGTCTCCTAATTGGGAATGATGCTCCTCATTCAGCTTAATTTTGCTGTGTCTCGCTGAGTCAAACTGTAGCATTTATTTCTTGACGGGCCCTAACGTTCTAAATTTAGGTCTCTCTAGCGCAGAGTTAATCATAAGTATCGGTGGGTGGTTCCCACTGTTGAGCGGGGGGGGCTTCCTGGCTGTTTTTTGTTCGATCGCGCAATAATGGGTCTGATCCCTTCGATCCAATCAGCCTCCGGCTTGGTGAGGTTTTCGATATATAGATCGTGCGGATAGCTCACCGCATGGCTTTTCTCCGCCTTCGGCTCTATAGCCATGTCAGTTCATTGGAAAGTTTTTTTCAAGAAAACCTCGTTCATCTTTTACCAAATAGCAAGGCTCTTTTTATCTACTCTTTTAGGATGAAAAAGACCCTTATATTTTGGTAAAGTGTTACCTAAACATGCTATATTTTGAACCATGCCCTTGTTCCCGATCCCGACACCCCTGGTAAAAACGTAAACGTTCCCAGATCGAGGGTTAGGTCGACCCCTGAGGTTATGAACCCGAATATTTTTCAAAGTGATTGATTGCTTTTCGATCTCAGTAAGTATAAAATAAAACCCATTTCTGTATAAGAGGAAATATGCGGACACGGACAAAAATTATCTGTACCCTCGGCCCAGCAACGAATAGCTACGAAAAAATTGTGCAGCTCATCGATGCGGGGATGAATGTCGCCCGGGTCAATATGAGCCATGGGACCCACGAGCAGCACGAGGAGACGATCGACCTTCTCAAAAAAGCGCGCGAAGAAAAAGAGATCCCCCTTGCCATTATGCTTGATACCAAGGGACCCGAAGTGCGTGTGGGCCTCTTGAAAGCTCCGATTGAGCTCAAGAAAGGGGACCATCTCACCATCACAAAAGAGGGGGAGGTGACCCTGACCCCTTTCGAGGTGATCAAAGATGTCAAGATGGATGCCCAGGTCCTATTTGACGATGGGTATATCACCTCCAAGGTGATCGCCAAAGAAGAAGACTCCCTCACCGTTGAAATCCAAAACCCTGGCACCTTAAAATCGCAAAAAGGGGTCAATATTCCCCATGCAGATCTCAGTCTTCCCGCCGTCACCGAGCAAGATATTAAAGATATCGAGTTTGGATGCAAAAACAACATCGACATCTTGGCCGCCTCCTTCATTCGCTCTCCCGAACATATCCTTACGATTAAGGAGATCCTGGCCAGAAATAAAGCCTCTCATGTCCTTGTCATCGCCAAGATAGAAAATGCCCTTGGGGTGAAAAATTTTGACGCGATCCTCCAAGCAGCAGATGGGATTATGGTCGCCCGCGGCGATCTCGGTGTCGAGCTTCCCATCACCCAAGTTCCCAAGCTTCAAAAGATGATGATCCGGAAGTGTTACCAGTCGTTTAAGCCGGTTGTGACTGCCACCCAAATGCTCGAGTCGATGATCAACAGCCCCCGACCCACCCGCGCCGAAGTGTCCGATGTGGCCAATGCGGTCTACGATAGCACTTCAGCGGTGATGCTTTCTGGAGAAACCGCCGTTGGCTCTTACCCGATCGAAACGGTCAAGCTGATGAAAAGTACCGTCCTTGTCGCTGAAAAAGACTTTAACTACGAAGAGTTTTTCTACCGCGATGTTTCTCGCCAGACCTTTAACGACATCTCTTCTTCAGTTGCCCTTGCCGCCATTAAAACCGCCTATAGTGCTCATGGCAAGGGGCTCATAGCGCTTACCACCAGCGGCTTTACCGCCCGTCTGATGGCCCGCTTTCGTCCCGAAATGCCGATCATCGCTGTGACTCCCGAAGAGAAAATCTACCACCAACTCGCCTTTGCATGGGGAACCGTTCCTATCCATGCAAAGGTCGAAGATGTGAAGCAAGGGGTCCAAAGAGCCAGCTGCTACGCCATGACCCATAAACTGGTCCGCTACGGCGATCTTATCGTCGTTACCGCTGGCACCCCCTTTGGGATTAGTGGGACAACCAACTTTATGCTTGTTGACAATATCGGGGAAGTTCTCGTTCGAGCAGCCCCCAGTGAAGGGAAACTTACCCATGGAGAGGTGACGATCCTTCTCACCCTCGATACCCCTCCCGATCTCAAAGATAAAGTTGTTGTCATGCCCCACTGCGATGAGGGCTACACCCCCCATCTCCAGGGAGCCCGAGCGCTGGTTCTTCAAAACCACCCTGATGACACCCACTCCGAAGAGGTGGCCAAACAGATCGCCCGCGATCAAAAAATTCCTATTGTTGTGCGGGCCGATGCTGCCTGCTGTGTCCTTAAAAAGGGGCAGGTGGTCACCCTAGACCCTGCTAAAGGGCTTATTTTTGCCGGCGTTGTCGAATCCGAAGAGGAAATGCTCCGCCAAGTCTGTTCAGTCCGGTGATACTTTAGGAAGCGTTAAAGCGAACTTTAAAAACCAAAAGGATGATCGAAAAACAGTCATGATGCAGTTAGGGCCCGCCAAGAAATAAATGTTACAAGTTGACTGGCTGCGACTTTGCCAAATTAAGCTTCTTCGTCGCCCTTCCCTATTGGGAATGATGCTCCTTATTCAGCTCAGTTTTGCTGAATCTTGTGGAGTCAAGTTATAGTATTTATTTCTTGGCGGACCCTTAGTGACTCAAACTGACCGAGTCCCCGTTATCCACCCGTAAGGAGTTGGGCAAGAATAACTCATGCACTTCTGGTGCCATAGCGCTTTAACTCATTGACAGGTAAGCCACTGGTTTGACCAGTGGACTTTCAAGGCTTGGCCTTAAGATTTAGTGAAAAAAGATGATGTTGTATTTTCCTTGTTGGGCTTGGCAGACCAACAAAGGAAAAAATTATGAATACAACATCGTCTTTTGAGAGTTTATCTCATTCTAAATGGGATTGTAAATACCATATCGTGTTTAT
>NZ_JAAEJV010000019.1 GCF_015356785.1 Candidatus Neptunochlamydia vexilliferae
AAGAGGAAGATCGTGTGTTTTTCTACTACATACTCATTTGGTCTTTGTTACAAAGTATCGAAAGAGGGTCTTCACGAAAAGGGTTCTTAAGGAGCTAAGAGAAATCTTCCAAAAGGTCTGCCAAGATTTTCAAGCAGAGCTTATAGAATTTGAAGGAGAGTACGATCATGTACATCTACTTATTAACTACCCTCCAAAGGTTGCTATCTCTAACTTAGTTAACTCTTTAAAAGGCGTTTCTTCCCGGCTTATTCGAAAAAAAGGATATCCTTCAGTTCAAAAGGCATTATGGGGCAATAACTTTTGGTCCCCAAGTTATTTTGCTGGTAGTTGCGGAGGAGCTCCTATCTCAATAATCAGGCAATATATCGAAAACCAGCAAAAACCAATAGAATGAGTATTTTGCGCCTTTCATCTCGGCCCTAAAGGACCGAGTTTTTCGGCGCAGCTGATAAATTCTATTTGGAACAAACTCCCTGACTATAAAACCGTGAGTATGATTGCAGGAGCAACTGCTGGCTATACCCTGCTAGCCGGATTCCTTTCAGAAAAATGCCTTGAGAGCACAAACCCTATTCGCAAGTTTCTATGTGATACCAATGAAAAAGACAGTAACAACAAAAGTATGCCAAATGCTGTCCTTATTGCTGGGTTTCTAGTAGTCATCTGTTCTGCATCTGCAACCTATGGAGCAATCAAAAACACTTATACCTGGATTAAATCTTAGCTTTTTTCAATCTTGCTTAGGACCGCGCCCCCTATTCCTAGTAGAAGCGCAGCACCCGTGATGAGCGCCCCTAGGTAAGGAATCGGTGTTAGGATAAAGTAAATGATCAATGCAAAGGTAAAGTAGAGCTTCTGGTGCTTCTTAAAAGCAAGGCGGCGGAAGATATGGGTCGATAGCCAAAAGATCGATAAGATCTTGGCGGTATAAAAACCAACCACGGTCAGTGATAAGAGAGTAAGGGCAAAGGGAACCCCTAAGATCGTAATGATCAGTGCAAGCATGATGATCGGAAGGAGAATAATGAGAACAGCTCCAGCAACCAGAGACTGGAATGGTTTTTCATCAAGGGTTTTAACCGTCCGCTCCACTCGTTGAGGAAAGTAGCGGAAGAGGATAAGCCCGATCACTAAGCTATAGATAAAGTTCATCAAAAGGGCGGCAAACTTGGAGCCGAGCTTGATCCGCTTCATCCATTTGCTATGAAAAAAGTTATAGAAAAATGAGGGGTGGTGGGTGACTCCTTCCGTGACCACCGCGTTGGGGTCGATCCGAGCCGTTTTATTGCTCCAGTACTCAAGGGGGCCATCGATTTTTGCTTTCGAAGTGAGGCGGAGCTGCCCCACATAGGCAGAGACCTTGCCACCGACCTGACCCGAAATCCGGACACTTGAGGTATAGAGGTTCACATCATTTCCAACGCGGGATTCGAGGTCCGTATTTCCCGAAACAACAACGGCATTCCGCCCAATAAACCCGGCAGGACTCATGTCAATTGTCGCAGTGACCGCGGTGAGGTTTCTTCCGATCGTTCCAGTAATGAGCGCCTGCCCTGCCAAAACGCGGACATCATTGGCGATATTCCCTGAAATCTCAATACTCCCCGCTGCCACGAGAACATCTCCATTGACATTCCCATCGATAAAGACCTGCCCTCCGAGAACATAAAGATCGCCATTGACCGTCCCTGAGATTTCAACGGTCCGCCCACGGACAAAATAGTCGTTATTCACCGTCACATTGCTCGGCAAAACAACGATGTCTGATTCTTCATCATCTTGAGCAAATAATGTTCCAAAGAAAAGAATGACTAACAAGAAACTGCGTAAAACCACTTTGCCTGCTTCCGCTTTTTAAAGAGTTGCATCTGCCGAGCAACTGCTTTTTCGATCACAGTCTCGCACAACGCGATTTCTTTTTCACCCCTATTTTTTTGCGCCATCACTCCAATCTGATCGATATTGTACAGCTTAAGCCGGGGGTGGTTGGCAAGTGCAGGATCGATGTTGCGAGGAACACTTAGGTCAAAAAGGAGGGTTTCTTTAGCCCCTTCCTTTTTTTCAAGGACATACCCATCATGATAAGTTCCGCAAACCACCACATCAAAATCATCCCACCTCTCTAACACTTCCCATCCTGTGGTCACGACATGGAAAACATTGCCCTCTGTTCGGGTGCAGAGAGTGAGATCTCTAGCCCCTTTATAATGAAAATAAGAAATCAACTTCCGGTTGATCGATGAATTACCGACAAATAGACATCGACTGTTTTCTAAGGTGCGTCCCTGCCACTCTACAATGGAGTGGATCGCATGGGGAAGGAGGGCCCCTTTTTTGCTTAATAAAAAAGAGCTCCGCATCTCCTTTCCAATCTTGAGCCCCTTTTGAAACAGGTAGTGGAGCTCGTGGGAAAGTTTTTCTTTTTGCCGGGCATTTTCATAGGCAAGCTTAACCTGCCGCTGAATATCACTTTCTCCAAAAATGGCGCTATCGATCCCTGAGATGACCCGGCTCAAATGATTAAAACAATCGGGACCAAAGTAAGAGTAAAGGGCATGGAGCCCCACCCCTTTCAGGCGGTCCAAAATAGCGCTATGCCTTTCTGCCAAGGGTCCCCCACTAAAGTAAAGCTCTGTCCGATTACAGGTCGAAAGAAGAACCCCATCTTTGGGACCAAACTCAGCCTGAAAAAGGCGAGCGAGTTTTTCCCGAAGAGCAAGTGAAGAAGACTTGTGATTAATACCAATGATGCCAACTTGCATGCGCCGATCCTTTGCTAAAAAAATGTATATAGCGGATGGGTGTTAACTAGTCAAAATTAAATAAGTGCGACGCGTCGCACTTATTTAATCAACAAAGAGATGTTTTCGGATAAGGGGATCATCGAACCCCTTTCCTCTTAAGAAACGGTAGAGGCGCTGCTTCACCTTGATGTCGTGAAGATCGGCGCTGCGCGTTTTTTTCTCAATCCAATTTTGGATGGCTACGCTTTGCTCGTCATCAGAAACCTGCACCATTTCTTTTAAATCAGGCGATTTTTGGCTGAGCTTAAAGGCAATCATCTGAGGCCCAAACCCTCTCTTCTTCTGACGCTCGATAAAGAGCCTTCCCTCTTTTTTGTCGTTGATATAGCCCCTTTCCTCACACTCGTCAAGGATGGCCTTGATCGCTTCGGAATCGATCTTATAGGTTTTGAGCTTCTTGGTCAGCTCCGATCTCATATACCCCTTAAGAGAGAGCCATTTATAGACGAGACCACGGGCAAGTTTGATGTCGATCTTTAAGAGTAAGTCACTTAGCTCTTTTTTGCTCGAAGCGCGAAGGATTTCTCTTAAGTGGTTCTTATAGAGTCGCCTATGCACTTCCTTGACCACCTCGTCACCGAGGGTGATTTCGCTAAACCTTTTATTATCAACGACTTTTATTTCCATAAAAAACTTGTCTATTTCACCAATATGTGGTATAATAGACGTAAGGGGATATTATGGTCGAGAGAGTTAATGAAATTTCAGCAATTCCCGCTGAAGATTTAATAATTTAAAAGATGAGTTTTTAATATCTAAGAAATGTGGAAGTATTTCATATAAAATTAAAAAAAACTATTTTTTGCTTTCTTTGTGCAATCAGAAAAAGCGAATACAGCAAATCAGAATCCATAGACAAAACCGATATTTATATATTTCAAAATTTACGAAAAAGAGTTTTCTGCGCCTCTATGGAAATTTTCTTCAGTGGGAATTGCTGAGATCACTAACGATAAAGAGGTCGAAAAGCGACTGGAAGAATCAACAGGTTACTTGACAAGCTAGATCTTTCTCTTTAGGTTAAGGGAAAGGAGTGTGTCATGGGTGGTGTTTCAGGTCCAGGAGGCGTCGATCCGAGCAAAGGGAAGCCTACCAATCAAGGAGACATGCCCAAGCAGGTGCAGACGGGGCTCGAAAAAAGCTACACGGCCAAAAAAGCGCCGGGGTTTGCAAAATGGTTAAACCTCTGGTTCCCAGGGGGGGTGACTCCTGAGATGGTCAGCGCTTTTGAGCGAAACGTCATGACCATGATCTCAGCGAGCTTAAAACGGTCTAAAGCCCAGCATAAAAGGATCGAAGAAGAGATCAAAAGGCGGATCAACAAGGGGTGAAATTATCTCCCACTTCTGGTATCATTTAGTTCATGATGAAAAATTTAGTTGTCAAAGACCTCAATAGCCAAAGCGCTATGGGTGAGGAAGAAAGGGAATCTGGTGAAGCCGCAGCTGCCCATCGGCCTCAAAAATTGCTGTGTATTGAGGTCAAAGAGAAAAAACGGCTTGATAAGCTTCTCGCTGAGCATTTTCCGACCCATTCGCGGAGCTATTTCCAGCAATTGATCGAAAAAGGGGCTGTCAAGCGGAATGGCCAAGCGGTCAAAAAACGGGAAGTCCCCTCCGTTGGTGACACGATTCAAGTAGAATTTTTAAAGCCGGCAGAGATCGAGCTTCAAAAAGAGGCAATCCCTCTTGAGATTCTCTATGAGGATGAGGCCATTCTTTGCATCAATAAGCCTCCGGGGATGGTTGTCCACCCTGCTCCCGGCCACCACAGCGGCACCTTCGTAAACGCCCTCCTCCACCATTGTGATATCACCTCTTCGGAAGATCTCCGCCCGGGGATTGTCCACCGTCTCGATAAGGAAACCTCTGGGATCCTTCTCGCAGCAAAAACCCCCGAAGCTCACCAGAAGTTAAGAGAGGCTTTTTCTTCTAGAGAAGTGGAGAAAGAGTACCTTGCAATCACCCTTGGCAAACCGGGTTGTGAAGTGATCGATGCCTCCATTGGACGCCACCCCACCAAGCGGAAGGAGATGGCCATCTCTGAAAAGGGACGCCATGCGACAACTTTACTAGAAGTACTCGAGGGAGAGGGAGAGTTTGCCCTGGTGCGGGCAAGGCCCATTACGGGACGGACCCACCAAATCCGCGTCCACCTCAAACACCTAGGGACCCCCGTTATGGGCGATAAGGTCTACGGCCCTGAAAAACTAAGCCGCAAACTAGGGGTGACTCGCCACCTCCTCCATGCGCACCGCCTCACCTTTTCCCACCCTCTTACAGGGGAAAAAATGGTGATCAAAGCCCCTCTTCCAGAAGATTTTAAAAAATCTAGATTAATATCTTCTCTTGATGTAGAATGAATAGCAGCGAAAGCTATCATTAACCAAGGATCGAACCATGAAAGAATTTGTTGAGTACATCGTTAAAAATCTCGTAGACAATCCGGATAAAGTCAAGATCAATGAAATCGGCGGCACCCACACCCTCATCATTGAACTGAGTGTTGAAAAAGCCGATATTGGAAAAATTATTGGGAAGAAAGGAAAGACCATTAATGCGATTCGGACCCTTCTGATGTCTGTTGCGAGCCGCAATGGCATCCGTGTTAACCTTGAAATCCTCGAAGAGGGAGGAGAAAAAGTCTCCGAAGAGGGATAAGGTTCCCCCCCCAGAAAACGTAAAAAAAGGCATCCTAATTAGGATGCCTTTTTTTATTCTGCGACACAAAGTGACAAATTTTAATAGATCGCGCTGTTAAAGACTGATTCGACGGCACGATCTGCTGATTTTTAATAGATCGTGCCGTACAATGGGGCTGTTGAGAAAGTCGCTTTCCCTAGATTTTGCGATGATTTTCGAGAGAAAATCGAAAGTTTGAAAATCAACATATGCCTAAGTATAGGAGGTTTGCAAACTTTCTATTTTTTCCGGAAAACGCGCGAAAGATGGGGGAATGGACTTTTTCAACAGCCCCATAATACGTGTACTCAACCTGAAGGAGTGGTATTGAGGAAAGGGTTTGGCAGGAAGAAAATTATTCCGCGAGGCGTGGGAGGTAAGGAGCAATCATCGCCTTCCGAGAGTTCAGGCCGCCCGCGTTGTAGCGGAGAACGGCGATCGGAAGATCGGGTCCCCCCTTGGGAAAGTGGTGCTCGATCGGAAGGAAGCTCTCTTTAAAGATTTGGGAGAGCTCGCGCGCGTTATTCCCATAGAGGTCGAGCTCTAAGTGAAGCTTTTGAACAGCGGGCGATCCTTTAAAGCCGCTGAGGAAGAGCTTGAGTTTTTCTACAGCAAGCTCGGTATGGGGAATCCAAAACCACATCTCATCTTGATGGTCGTAGCTGATTTTTCCTCCCTTAAAAAGCTCTTCGGCACTGGCCACGGTTGAAGTGGCATGAAGGTGGAGCATAATCTCTCTGTTGTTAGCATAGATATTGAGCGCTTTCTCATACCACCGCTTTTGAAGCTCGGGAGCGACCTTCTTAAAGGTAGCATAGTTGCGGGCAAAGATCTTGGTTTGTCCCACCCGGTTGCAGTAATTGAGGATCTTCGTGTCGGTGAAGATATTGGAAGGCGCCCCTTTAAGACACTTCTCAAAGTTCTCGTCGACCCCTTGCTCTTTATGTTTATAAACCTTGCTATAGAGGGAATAAAAATCTTTGTTTTGAAGGAGACGCTCGGCCGCCTTTGCGGTAAAGGCTTCGTCTTCTTTGATGTCGTCGAAGTTAACGATCTCTACCTCTTTTTTCACGATGAGCGATTTAAGACGGTTGAGAAGGGAGGCCATACACTCCACATCGATCCGGGAAACTTTTGTAAGCAGGTCGGTGTCATCTAAAATGGCGTAGATAAAGTGGAGATACTCGACCATTTCTCTTCGGGGAGAGACGTAGTGGGCTCCTTTGCTGCAGAGCACTTTTTTCTTCTGGAGAAGGCGCTGGTAAATCCGGATATTTTGGACGGTATCGAGCTTTTTCTCCATCTCTTTAAGCTGGGCATTGACCTCTTTTTCAGTCATCCCCCCCAGGCCATACTGGTCATTGATGGTAAAGGCCAGCTCGGCAACAATCGCGTTGGATGATTGCACATCGCTAATAACCGCTTTAGGAGGAGAGTCGGTTTGAAGGGCACTTTTGTGATGGTCAATGACGCTAATCACTTGGAGGTAGGAGGGAATTTTCATCTCTTCGCGGTTACAAAAGTCACGTAGGGAGACGGTTCCCAAAACATCTTGCTGAAGATCGGCGGCATGGACCACCCCGATGGGGATCTGCCGTCCTTCAAGATCGGTCTGGTTAACGGTCATGTAAGAGTAATTCCCAATCTTAGAGCGGATCTCTTCAAGGTCTGTCCGATGGGTGAGATATTGAGGTATAAAGCCAAAGACATCGGTCTTAATCCGGAAGGCAATGTCGAGGCGGTCGACATGTTTCCGCACACTTGTAAAGGCCTCGGAAAGCATTTTCACAAGGACTTCGAGCTGATTGAAGATGAGGGGGCGGTTTTCAGTAAGGACGCCGGCACTATCGAAAAGCTCCGACTTCAAGAGCGATTTGAGCCACGCAATGATTTCGGTAAAGTTGACAATTCCCACTTTTTCAATGGAGCGGGCAAACTGTTCAAAGTCAGCTTCAATCCCCTTGCTCACTTGAAGGACTTTCACGAGATAGTCATTGACGAACTGGAGCTGGTGAGGGGGGAGCTCTTTGGCTGGAGCACACTCGCTGATCTTCATCTTGAGAAGCCCCTTGACCACTTTTGAAATGTGATCGACGGTGAGCCTTTCTTCCGAAAAGCAGGAGATGAGCTGAATGTGGAGGTTCGACTCGAACCACATGAGGCAGTTATTGAGTGATAGGATGACCTGTCTCACCCCTTCGACATCGATCGTTCGCCAATCTCCGAGGTAGTACCCCTCCTTGTCGATGAGAACAACGGCATTCCGTTGCCGCTCATGGTCAAAGCTTAGGATCGATGTTCCGGTCTGCTTCCGGATCATCCCTTGCTGGGTCATCAAATCGAGGCTGGTCAAGGTAAGCGAGAGACGGGGTTTGCCCAGGCAATCAAAAATCCCCTCTCCAAAAAGGTCATTAAAGAGGAGCTTGACCTCGACTTGAGTGGTGGGAGGCCCTCCGGGAACGTTCCAAATATGGAGCCCTTTACTCACCCGCGCCGCAAAGGCATCGACCCATCCCCAAAAAGAGGCAACGGTGGTGTCAAGGTCGGGAGAGTTGTGGGCGGTCACAAAGTGGGTGCCAGGGTAACTTTTTCCCATTCCGATCGGAAAGTAAAGCTGATAGGTGTCGCGGGGAACCCACTTTCCGACAACTTTGCCCCGAATCTTAAAGTTTTCTTCGGTACTCACATTGGAAAATTGGTTCAGCCAAAGCTCAAAAGAGGAAAAGGTATACTGCTGTAAAAGGTTTTCTTTTCGAACGCGGGAGATAAAATCGACCACTTCTTCGATTAAAAAAGCAGGCTCGGGCGCTTTTAAAATAAGATCTGCTAAGGCGCGGTTGATCCCGTCAGCCTTTGCATGCTCATTTTTTTCTTGAAATTCTTTCCCCTTAAAAGTGGAAAATAGGGACTCAATCCCTTCAAATCGCTTGGATTCGAAAGGGTAGTCTCCTAAAAGCATATCTTTAGATGGTCTCTTACTCATATCAATTAAACGGACTGAGCAGGACTCGAACCTGCGACCGTCCGCTTAGAAGGCGGATGCTCTATCCAGCTGAGCTATCAGTCCAATATTATTGATTTTACTCACAAGAAAAATGATTTTCAAGTATATTTATGAGAAACAGGTGGATACTATGTTAGATATTGAAATTGGAGGGGGTTCTCCCCTCACACTTATTTCGGGTCCGTGCGTGATCGAAAATGAAGCGCATGCCCTAGAAACAGCGGCTGCATTAAAAGAACTTTGTGACAAGGCAGATGTAAAGCTGCTTTACAAGTCGAGCTACGATAAAGCGAACCGCTCCTCGATCGACTCTTACCGGGGACCTGGACTTAAGGAAGGTCTGCGGATCCTTAAAAAGGTGCGGGATGAGCTCGGTCTTCCTGTTTTGACCGACATTCACCATCCCGATGAAGCCGCTCCTGCTGCTGAGGTGTGCGCCGTCTTGCAAATCCCAGCGTTTCTTTGTCGGCAAACCGACCTTCTCGTTGCTGCAGGAAAGACGGGAGCTACTGTGAATGTGAAAAAAGGGCAGTTTATGTCTCCTTGGGAGATGGAAAATGTGGTGGAAAAACTTCGCGCCACCGGCAACGAAAACATCATCCTCACCGACCGAGGAACTTCGTTTGGATATAACAACCTCGTCTCTGACATGCGGGCAATCCCGATCATGAAGCAGTGGGGCTATCCGGTTTGCTTCGACGCTTCCCACTCGGTCCAGCTGCCTGGGGGACGGGGAACCGTTTCTGGGGGGCAGCGAGAGTTTATCCCCACCCTGGCAAAGGCGGCCCTGGCCGCAGGCGCTGACCTTCTCTTCATCGAGTCTCATAATAGCCCGAGCGAAGCGATGAGCGATAAACATACGGTGATGCCTTATGAAGAACTTGCTGCTTTACTTGAAGAAGCAGCACCTCTCTATAACCTGATGCAAAAGGTCCCCGTGTGATTAAGCGAACGACAATCTGCGCTTTTATCCTCCTTGCCCTCTTTACCGTTGGGGTCCTCTTTCGCGCTTTTTACTCTTCGAAAACAATCAATATCGAAGAGACATTAACCGAGGCCATTACCCTTCCCCAAGAAGAGGACAAGTATCCCCATGAGCAGAGGCGGGAAGGGGTCTCGAAAGATCTTTGGGTCAACGATCGAGATGGAGCCCGCCTCCACCACCACATCAAAAGTCCCCACTCCACCCTTATCGCCATTTCCCACGGGAACCGGATGGAACTTGTGGAGCAGATGACTGGGATGGAATGTTACTTTCAGGAAAAACTCGAGGAGGAGGGGTTTCAGCAGATCCGTTACCTCCAGTCAGAAGATGGAACCTATCACTACACCGGCCACTTTTTTGATGCTCCCGATGTTTTCCTCGCCCTTTACCGCCTCTCCGGAAAAAAACTTCCCGCTACCCTCTCTCCAAAAGATGCTTACCTCGAAGGAGTTGCCAACAAGGTGTCCCTCTCCTTTTCCGGGGGCTCCCCCTCTTTCCATGCCGACAAATTTAAAGCTGAGGTCCGCCCTCAAAAGAAGGATCCATGACGCTTAAAGTTGAAAACCTTTGTAAATCCTACTCGGGTAAAAAGATTGTCAGCGGCCTTTCCTTCGAAGTGCCTCAAGGAAAGGTGGTCGGCCTCCTCGGTCCCAACGGCGCTGGAAAAACAACCGCCTTCTACATGGCAATCGGGCTGATTAAGCCTGACAGCGGCGCGGTCTTTTTCCAAGATAAAGAGGTGACCTACATGCCGGTCAACCTCCGCGCTAAAATGGGAATGAGCTACCTCGCCCAAGAGCCTTCGATTTTCCAAGGACTGACCGTTGAGCAAAATATCCTCTGCATTTTGGAAACCCTTCCTCTGTCCCGCGCTGAGAGAAAAGAGCGCCTCGAAGCACTTTTGGAAGAGCTCCACCTTGCCCCCCTTGCAAAGAAACGGGCAACGACCCTTTCCGGCGGGGAGCGGCGCCGCCTAGAAATCACCCGCGCCCTTGTCACGAAGCCCCAGCTTCTCCTTCTCGATGAGCCCTTTGCCAATATCGATCCCCTCACCATCCATGATGTGAAGCAGATCATTGGCCACCTCACCGCCAAAAATATCGGCGTTCTCATTACCGACCACAATGCGCGCGAAGTTTCTTCCATCGTCGACCATGCTTTCCTGATTCAGGGAGGACAGGTGACCCACTCGGGAACGATGGGTGACCTCCTTGCCTGTAAGGAAGCTCGTGGTTCCTACTTCGGCGAAGATTTTGAGCTTTAAACAGTGACCGCCTGCTCTAGGAGTTCGTGAGCGGCGGTGATGATCGGGGCTGTGGGAAGATTCAGCAAACAGTCGCTCTGGCCACTGCCGCCACAACCCGGTTGGTAGCAAGGACGACACGAAAGGGGAAGGGTGACAACCCGCGCATGAGGGTTTTGCCACGGACCCCAATTCTGATCGCAGGTCGGACCAAAGATCGCCACCACCTCTTTTTTAAAGACACTTGCAAGGTGCAAGGGAACCGAGTCAACGGTGATGAGAAGGCGACTTTTTTCAATGACTGCCCCGAGCTCTTTAAGAGAAAGTTGTCCCGAGAGATCGATCACCCCCGGCGCCTGGGAAGCAAGTTGGGCGTTCATCTCCATTTCAGCGGGGTCAGAACTGGCGGTCAAGACCACTTGTTCTCCCCTCTCCTGAAGGTAGTGGATAACCGCTACAAGGGTTTCGATGGGGAGGGTCTTGAACATCCAGCGGGAAACGGGATGGATGTGGACATAATTTTCAGGAAGGAGCGCGGCAATTTTTTCGCGGGCGGCAGCGGGAATATGGAAGGTGAGCTCCCTTTCCTTTAGGGTTGGGAAAATGCCAAGAACGCGGAGGGCATCGAGCTGCTTTTCAACGGTGTGGCGGGGACGGGGGGTATGTTTAATCAGGTGGGTGTAACAATTGGCTTTCCCTCGCATTCCCCCTCCTTGGGGGTCAAACCCAATCGCATAGGGAGCGCGGGAGATTTTGGCAGCTACCGCTCCCCGGTCTCCTTCGGTTAGGTTGATCACTAGATCGTATCTCCCCTTTCGAATTTTTTTGAGGAGCTTGAGCTCTTCGCGGTATCGCTTGAAAAGAGGGAGTTTTTTCCATCCCTTGTTGTAAAGGATAAAGTTGGAAATGGCAGGGTGTCCCTCAAGCATCGGAAGGGTCTCGCTATAGATGTAGGCATCGATCTCTAGGTGGGGAAACCGCTTTTTGAGGAGAGAAAAAACGGGGGCACTCAGGAGAACATCTCCATGGTGACGGAGCTTAGCTACAAGGATACGGTTTATGCTTGAAAAGTCGATTTCCAAAGGCGCCTTTTTAGGTTCTGGTGGATTCTAATGATACCCCATTTGCTGATATTCAACAATCACCTGTGCCAGGCGACCAGTAACATTTTCTTTACGCCAGTTTTTATATGTGACTTGGTGCATAAGATCCAAATCATAAAGGATCCAAAGGCCATACTCAAAAATTACGGCAACCGCAGTGTGATAAACCGTTCGGATCGTCCAAGAAAGGATCTTCAGCACTCCCCATTTCTGATCGGGATAAAGAGGGGCTCGCTGGTCGTAGACAGTCATAGCACTCCACGCTTCCATCTTACGGGCTCTTTTCTTCTCTAATGCCCGGAGCTCTCTTTTTCGCTTTTCCACCTCTGCAAACGCTTTTTTCCTTTCTTCTAGAGTTTCTTGCTCCTTGATGCGAGGCTCCATCTGACGAATAGCATTCCAAAGCTCAAAATATTTTTCAACAAATGCGTTCCAATCTTTGTCATCAATAATCTTTTTATATGCTTTAGCAAGAGGGTTCGAAGCAAATTCTTGAGCCCGCTCTTTCCAATCCAATCCTTGCAAACCCTTTTTCTGAGCGCCGGCATAACGGGTATCTGTAAGAATATTTCCCCTTGTAAAGGTGTGTGAAAGGATCGTTTGAAAGGGAAATGTAAAAGTTGAGAAAGTATAGGCTTTCCCTTCAAAAAACCGGGCCACATTCTCAGCGACCGATTCGTAGACAATTGTATCCATCTCAGATTGTTTTAAAGGGTGGCCACACACATCGATAATCACAACAGGATCATTGTTGTTAGGCACACCTATTCTGTCTATAGGAGTCAAGAGGCTTGTAGCGTTAATCATAATTCTTCCTCAATGTATTTTCAAAAAGGGAGAATAAAGATTTTATTTTAACCCGTCAAGTTGTTTTTTTTATCCCCTTTGTGTTATGATCGATCCTACACAAGGAGAAAACACATGACTCAAGAACAAACACTTTCGATTATTAAACCTGACGCCGTTGGAAAAAACCACATTGGAGAGATCCTTTCCCGCTTTGAAAAGGGTGGACTCAAGGTGATTGCGGCAAAAATGAAACACCTGACTCGAGAAGATGCAGAAGGATTTTATGCGATCCACAAAGAGCGCCCCTTCTTTAAAGACCTTGTCGACTTTATGACTTCAGGCCCCGTCGTGATCTCTGTCCTTGAAGGAGAGGGAGCCGTTGCAAAGAATCGGGAACTGATGGGAGCGACCAACCCACAGGAAGCCACCCCTGGAACGATCCGCGCCGACTTTGCCGACTCGATCGATGCCAATGCGGTTCATGGCTCCGATAGCGCTGAAAATGCGAAGATCGAGGTAGCCTTTTTCTTCACAGAAAACGAGCTGTTTTCACGCTAGGAGCTGGGCAAAAATAACTCATGCATTTCTGGTGCCATAGCGCTTTAGCTGCGCGGCGCAAATCCGCAGGAAGCTTATTAGCTTTCAAGGAGTTGCAACAAAGCAGATGAAGATGTTATGGTTGCAGAAATGTATAAGTTATTTTTGCCCAGCTCCTTAGGTGTACGATCGACAACCACCCTCTCTCGGTCACCGCTGTCTACCCTGAAAAAATCGGTGTGAACTTAAGCTGGCAGATCGCCCTTTTAAAAAGTCGCGTGTATGAAAAACTCACGAGCGCTCAGGCTCGACCAACCAAGTCGTCAAACTTTTCAAGTTCCTCCTGCATGGTCATCGGAAAGTGTGATGCAAAAAGCTCAAAATAGTCACGGAGCTCTTTGACCTCCCCTTGCCACTCCTCTTTATCGATCGCAAAAAGCTCTTCGGGAGCCTCAAAGTTTTTCGGAAGGATGCCCACAGGGCTTTCGACTCCCTCTCCTTCTCCCTCACACCTTTCGAAGATCCATTTGAGAACATGGATATTTTCCCCAAAGCCGGGCCAAAGAAACTTCCCATCCCCCCCTTTACGGAACCAGTTGGTGTGGTAGATTTTGGGAGCATGCTTCCCAAGAATTTTTCCCATCTCGAGCCAGTGACCAAAGTAGTCCCCCATATTATAGCCACAAAAGGGGAACATCGCGAAAGGGTCGTGGCGGAGCGCTCCCATCTTTCCCGCCGCTGCTGCAGTCATTTCGGACGAAAGGGAGGCCCCCAGAAAGGTCCCATGGGCCCAGGAAAAACTTTCGATGATCAAAGGGACCACACTTTCCCGCCGCCCACCAAAGAGAATGGCAGAGATCGAGACCCCATTCACATCTTCAAAGGCGGGGTCGATCACCGGACACTGCTTTGCAGGAGCTGTAAAGCGGGAGTTGGGGTGAGCAGCTTTTTCCTCTGAAGCGGGGGTCCACCGGTTCCCCTTCCAATCGGTGAGCTCGTGAGGAGGCTCGTCAGTCATCCCCTCCCACCAAACGTCCCCATCATCGGTAAGGGCCACATTGGTGAAGATCGTGTTTTCCTTAATCGCCTCCATCGCATTCGGGTTCGACTTGTAGGAGGTTCCTGGTGCCACCCCAAAAAAGCCATTTTCAGGGTTGATTGCATAGAGGCGGCCATCTTTGCCGATCCGCATCCAGGCAATGTCATCACCGACACATTCGACCTTCCAGCCCGGCAAGGGGGATTGGAGCATCGCCAGGTTGGTCTTGCCGCAAGCGCTTGGGAAAGCGGCCACAAAAAACCGTTTCTTCCCTTCCGGGTTGGTAATCCCAACGATGAGCATGTGTTCGGCCATCCACTTTTCATCCCGCCCTTTCACCGAAGCGATCCGAAGCGCCAAACACTTCTTTCCGAGGAGGGCGTTTCCCCCATAGCCACTTCCAAACGACCAGATCTCCCGCGCCTCAGGAAAGTGGACGATATACTTGTCATCGGGACGGCAAGGCCAAAAAGAGTCCTTTTGCCCCTTTTCCAAAGGGACCCCCACGGAGTGGAGACAAGGGACAAACTCCCCGTCGGTGCCGAGAACATCGAGCGCCTTTGTTCCCATCCGGGCCATGATATAGGTATTCGCAACAACGTAAGGGCTATCTGTGATCTGCACCCCGATTTCAGCAAGGGACGAGCCATAAGGACCCATACTAAAGGGGATGATATACATAGTCCGCCCCTTCATGCACCCCTTAAAGAGTCCCCGCAAGGTCTCTTTCATCTTCTTCGGCTCTTCCCAGTTGTTGGTGGGACCCGCATCTTCCTTTTTTTCAGAGCAGATGAAGGTCCGCTCCTCAACGCGCGCCACATCGCTGGGATCGGAGCGGCACCAGTAGGAGCCGGGACGTTTTTTTAGACGGACAAAAACTCCTGTATCGACAAGTTCTTGGCAGATCGTATCGTGTTCTTCTTTAGAACCACTGCAAAGATAGGTGCGATCGGGGGTGCAAAGCGCTTCGATCTCCTCGACCCACGCCTTGAGCTTCGGATGGGAAATCTCCATTGCGTTAAAGCTTGGCTTTTTTAAGGGTTTCGAGGTGGTACTCAAGCGCTTTTCCCGTTCCCATGCACACGGCAAGGAGGGGGTTAGAAGCGACGGTAACAGGAAGCCCTGTTTCCTTAATCAGAGCCTTGTCGAGCCCTTTAATGAGAGCTCCTCCACCCGCAAGGACCATGCCACTTTCGACAAGGTCGGCAGCAAGTTCAGGAGGGCACCGCTCGAGGGTTTCCTTCGTGCAGGCGATGATCTGTTGGATCGGCTCAGCTAGACATTCGCGGATTTCAACCGAGTTGATCCGCTTAGTGATCGGAAGACCAGCCACTTGGTCCCGTCCCCGCACCTCCATCTCAAGCTCGTGGTCGCCTAACGGATAGGCCGAGCCGATGGTCATCTTGATTTCTTCAGCCGTCCGGGGGCCGATCATCAAGTTGTAGGTTCGGCGCATGTAGTTGATGATGCACTCGTCGAACTCATCACCCGCAATCCGGATCGAACGAGACTCTACAATGCCTCCGAGGGAGATGATCGCAATTTCTGTGGTTCCTCCCCCCACATCGATGATCATGTTCGCGGAAGGTTCATGAACCGGAAGGTCAACACCAATGGCCGCTGCCATCGGCTCCTCAATGAGGATCACCTCTTGAGCCCCTGCGCGGAGGGCCGAGTCTTCCACCGCTCGCTTTTCAACGCCCGTAATTCCAGAAGGAACCGCAATCAAAATCTTAGGACGGAACAAGCTACGTGAGGGGGTGACGCGCGAAATCAAAGCCTTGAGCATCCCTTCTGCAATCTCGAAGTCAGCGATGACGCCATCCTTCATCGGGCGAACCGCGTGGATCTTCCGAGGGGTTTTTCCCAGCATCGCCTTTGCCTTATGACCGACAGCAAGGACGTCATTGTTTACGGAATCGACAGCAACCACTGAGGGTTCCGCTAAGACAATTCCTTTTCCCCTAACATAAACAAGAGTGTTGGCTGTTCCAAGGTCGATTCCGATGTCATTTGCTAAGATGCCGGTCATCTGACCGATCGTATTCATAAACCCTTGCTTAAAATTTTTCAAAAGGCTTCCCCTTCCGGCAGCTCTAACTTTCATTTTTGATTCCTCTTCGATCCGAACATAATGGTATTCTTCCCCCCATAATGAACGATTGGGTAAAATTGATCAACCTTCAATCTGTAGAAAGCTTCCGGATGACCTCTCCCGACTCAGATAGAAGCTCCCCTTTCCATTCAGAAACGTTACGTAGCTTAGAGGAAAAATTTGCTCCTATAATGACTATAGCCTTCCCCTTATGGAGATAGGGCTCGAAATAGCTCTTCTGATAGATTTGCTTTAAAGCCTTATCCGCCATGCCATCTAACTTCAGTTCTATGATATAAATGACTTTTGGCATGTCTAATACAACATCTATCCGCCCCTTATTGGTTAACCTCTCGGATAATGGCTCGAATCCCATTCCATAGAGCATCGACAAAAGCATTGCTTGATAGGTGCTCTCCTTAGCCCCTGCAAAAACTTGGTAGGCAAAACTCGCAAACCCTGTCTCTATATACTCAAAAAGAGGATCTAACCGATACGTTTCGAGCGCTTCCACAAATTTTTCCGAAGCCCTGACATCGATATTGGGTGTAAAGTGTCTGACAAGAGAATTCGTGAAAGCGGTCCTAACCTCTTCATTAGGAAGCCCCAAATAATAGCGGTTTGAAACACGATTATAATCTTGGATGGTAAAGTAACCTGTTTGGTACATCAAGGCTTTTAAGTCGACCTCTTCTATGGAGCTAATCTCCATAAGGGCATCTTCATCCGCAATCATCCCATCCAATGAAATCATCGTCTTTGGGTGTTTTTTTAGTTGGTCAATGAGAAATGAAGGGGTCCCCGTACTATACCAATACCCTTTTGCTTTCTTGATTTCCATAAATTTCAGGGTCGAAAAGGGATTATAGACACACAGCGAGTCCTCAGAAAATCGATACCCATTGTACCAATGGCGCATCTCCTTAACGAGGCCTTCCTCTGATACGACGTTCCCTTGCGCTTCCCTTTCGTTGATGATTTCCTGAATATGATCTTGAAAGGCATTTCTTAGCTCATCTTCGGTATACCCCATGATTCCAGCATACTCGGGATTCATTGTAATATCGTTGAGGTTATTAAGCCCTGAAAAGAGGGATACATGAGAAAACTTGCTGACACCTGTTATAAAAGCAAATTCCAGATAACGATCAAGACTTTTTAAAGCAGAGAAAAAACTTTTCAGTAGCTCTCGATTTTTTTTTGCTACTTTAGGATTTTCTAGGTGGCTGATGATGGGCTGGTCATACTCATCGACAAGAACAACCACACGGTTTTCCTTTGCGAGCCCCATCACCAGCTTCTTAAGCTGCAGTTTAATCGAAGGAGCTTCAATGGAAACGCTATAAGTATCTGCCATTTCTTGAAGCGCTGCTGCTAAATCGTTTTCCAACTCCTCAGTTGTCCGACTCTCGACTTGAGCAAAGTCTAGGTAGATCACAGGGTGCTTTTTCCATTCATAGTCACTCTTATAAATAGCGCAGTCCTTAAATAGCTCTTTATCCCCCTTAAAGACCTCTTCTAAAGTATTTAAAAACAGAGATTTTCCGAACCTTCTTGGTCGAGAAATAAAATAATAGGGAGACCCTCCCTCTAATAATTTTTTAACGAACCGCGTCTTATCTACGTAAACATAATTCCCTGAAGAGAGAATCTTTATTTTACACCGTAAAAGTAAATCCTTCAACTCCTAATTATTTAGGTCTGCAGAAGCTCCAAGACATCTTCCCAGGTGAGCTTGGTGATCGCCTCGTCGTCGTAGCTGACGATCTTCTTGACGATCCCCTTCTTCCGGTTCTGCATCTCAACGATCTTCTCTTCAATCGTCCCCATGGTGACAAGTTTGTAAACCGAAACAGAGTCTTTTTGTCCGATCCGGTGGACCCGGTCGGTTGCTTGACTTTCGACTGCGGGGTTCCACCACATGTCGTAATGGATGACGGTATCGGCGCCAACGAGGTTGAGCCCCGTTCCCCCTGCTTTAAGGGAGACAAGGAAGACAGAAATGTTGGGATCTTCGTTGAACTCTTTAACGATTTCGAGGCGGTTCTTGCTCGATCCATCGAGATAGTTAAACCGAATTCCCCGCTGTTCGAAGTCGTTTTTCATAATTTGGAGCATCCGGGTGTATTGGGAGAAGATGACCGTTTTGTGTCCCCCTTCGATTAAGGTTTGGAGAAGTTCGACAAGCATATCATACTTGGCAGAGTCTCCCATCTCGGGATTTTCCTTTGCAAAGATGGCGGGGTGACAACAGATTTGTTTGAGGCGGGTCAAGGTGGCAAGGACATGGATCTGCACCTTGTCAAAGCCATCTCTTTCAACCAGTTTGACAAGTTCGTCGCGGGCCGACTCGGCGTAAGATTTGTAAAGCTCACGCTGCACATCGGTGAGCTGACAGTGATAAACGTTCTCACTGACTGGAGGAAGGTCGTCCAAGACATCGATCTTCATCCGACGGAGGATGAAAGGGGCCACTTTCTTACGGAGATATTGGAGGTTTTTGGTTTGCTCTTCTCCAGAAAGACGGACATATTTTTCGACAAAGCGCTCGTAGGTTCCGAGGAAGCCAGGCATGAGGAAGTCGAAAAGACTCCAGAGCTCATCGAGTGAGTTTTCAATGGGGGTACCGGAGAGAATCATTCGATGCTCAGCCTTGACCATTTTGACCGACTTGGCGTTCCGCGTTCCCCGGTTCTTAATGTGTTGCGCCTCATCGAGAATCATACAGGAAAAGGTAAGCTTGTCATAGGTTTCGATATCTTTTTGGAGGAGGCTATAGGAGGTAATGACAATGTCATACTTTTTGGCTTCTTGGAGGAGTTTCTTCCGCTGGTTGGGCATCCCATCGATGATGAGGGTCTTGAATTTCCCATTAAATTTATGACACTCTTCTTGCCAGTTATAAAGAAGAGAGGTGGGGCAAACGACAAGAGCGGGCTTCTTTGCTTTTTTCTTATGTTGGGTCAGGGCAACGATCGCCTGCAAGGTTTTCCCCAGTCCCATGTCATCTGCTAAGATTCCATTGAGGTACATCGAGCGAAGACGCTCAAGCCACTGCACCCCTTCGATTTGATAGTTCCGGAGGTCGGCATTGACCTCGGTGGGGATGGGGCTAAACTCAAGCTGCTTTTCCCCAAGCATCTGCTTCCGGATCTCTTTTAACTGAGAGGTCATCTTAAAGGCAACGGGAAGCCCTTTAAAGGTCTCTTCGTCAATATTGGCAAGGCTCCAAAGGGGACGTTCGAGCTTTTTATTGTCGAGTTTTTCAATGCCCAACTCATCAAAAAGTTGGACGACAGCGCCCACTTCGTCAAGATCGAGGACCAAAATCTTCGAGATCTTATTGCTTCCATCTTTTGCCCGCGTCGTTTTCTTCTTACCCGTATCGAGCTCAAGGTAGGTCCGCCGTGAAATGATACAATCCCAAAGACGGTCAACAGCCACCCCTTTAAGGGCTCCTTTCACCTCGACATCCATCTCATAGACATCCATCCGCTCGGTATGGGAAAGGGAAAGCTTAAATTTGGTCTGATCGTAGATAAATTGATCGAGGAGGTTTTGAGGACAGTTGAACTTGACCCGGTGTTGATTGCGTGGAATCACATCGGTCATAAATTCGATGATTTTCTTCTCGGTTTTTGCCACAAAGACCTGCTGCTCTGCGTCAAAGATAAAGTCTTGGAAAAGATCTTCGATGATCTTCTGCTCTTCGACAAGGTTGCGGGCCATGATCCCCTCTTCGGTGACAAAGGAGTGGATATCGTCAAAGGTGAGCTTTTTCGAGGAGGCGGGAACCACATGGTCATCATATCTAAAGGAGAGAGTTGCATCGAGCTCTCCATCGAGGAAGGCAAGATCACAAATCGCTTCGATTGAACCGGCATAAGGGAGAGTGGTAAAGTGTTCGATGACTCCATCCATATCGACCTCCGCAAAGCGGGACATTTCAGGAAGGGCATTTTCCACAAAAGTTCCAAAAAGAGGCTCGGGAATTGTCATCTCCCGCATGGGGAGTAAGCTACGGAGATGCCTCCGGGTAATGTGACTCGGGAAGCGATAATAAACGTGGTTATAGATCACCCCAGACTTTTCACACTCAAAGAAATAGACATCTTCGAGCATCACCTTTTGTTGATCGATTAAAAGCATGGGGCTCAAGAGAATCTTTGTGGTCGGAGGGTGGATATACTCTAAGGAGACGTTGACATGGGCATCGACCTTTGAAAAGTGGATCGGAGACTCGAGGTTTTCTTCAAAAAGGCAGGGAAGGGTGGGGAGCTCATCGTCTTGGAGAGCCCACCCCTTTTGCTTAAGCGCTTCGGAGGCGATGTCATGAGCCTTTGCCAAGATCATCCCAAAGGTTTTCATCTCTAATGTGGCAACTCTTTGGGCCCGCTCGCTGGTCACTTTTTCGGGGAGGTTCGCATGGCCCATCACAAGGCGGGCAATTTCCTGCTCACTCTCATGAAAAGATTTGACACCAAACAGGTGGATTTTCCCTCCAACGTAGAGGGGCTCTTCATACCGGAGCGCCTCTAAAAACTGGCCGACGTTGGGAATGTGAAGAGGTTTGGAGCGAGAAGGGAGGCGAAGGGCCAGCTGCACCTCAACCTGCGCCCCTTTTTTCTTAGGGAACTGGTAAATCACAGCAAGCTCAGCTTTTTCAATCTCCCCTTTTTGCTCAGGCAAGAAGAAAGGAGATTTTGCCAAAAGGTGGGAAGCGCCTACATACTCTTTAAGGAGCTCTTTTTGGTACTCCTCGTCGCGCCGCTCCGCCTCTTTGGTCTCGGCCTCTTTGACCGCCTCTAAAAGCTTTTCCTTTTCCTCATCGCAGAAGCTATCATCTTCGGTCACTTCCTCCAGGTCGGTCTCCTTCGAGTAGTTCACCAAAATTTCATCCAAACAGGAGTCTAAATGAAAAAGGACAGCTGCTAAATGTTGGCAGTCGTAATGATAGGGACAATCGCAATCTGAGTCGATCGTTTCACTTTCCATGCGGTCGATTTCAAGCTCACTTTCATAGGTATTATTGTATTGTCCTAATACCTTAGCACTAATCCGAATTGAAGTGGCATCTAAATGTAGAATTTTCGCAGAAAGAACTTTTTTCGTTTCGAAAAGGGTCTTTCCTTCCTTGAGAATGGCTGAAGAAAAGTCTTGTTTAAGCTTCCTTAAATTCAACATTATAAAAAGTCACCTTATTCAATTCTAACAGTTGTTTGGGTATACATCTTTTTCAAAACCTCTGCAAGCGATTTTTTGCCCAAATCGAAAAAAAAAATTCATTGCCGAAAACAGTGAGGTTAAGGAATAATTAATCCCATTATGAATGATGTACATCTTGCTCAGCTCTCCGTTGCCTATGCTTTTGATCAGCATGCCTTTGGAATCGATAAATATCCTAAAGACTCTGCTGTAAAGCAAACGCAACTTTGTCGCCACCTCTGCCCTGTAAAGCCCCCTTACCAAATTATAAGTGCAGACGACTTTTTAACACATCGACACCTAAAGCCCCCTACTCTCAAGATTGTAGATTTATTAAAGATCGAACAGCAGCCTCCACCTAATCAGTGTGACCTTCCTGTGGAACTGTGGCTCACCATCCTCGGACACAACACTAAAACTGCCCGTGATTGGATGATCGCAAGTCGCTTCCTTGCCCCAAAAGACTTTGCACTCATTTCTAGACGTTTTTGTAAAACGCTAGGGATCAAGCGCGACCAAGTCAACAAAACACCTGCTTCCAAGCAAGTCTTGAACCACATCCGGGATACGGTCCTTAACAACATCCCCTTTCTCCAAAAAGCTGAAGTTTACACTCGTTTATATGGAAGGCCTGCAGGGGTGCCTCATCTCGCCAGGAAACTCCGCTTAGCCGAGTTTTTGAGTTATTGCAGCGAGCGTGCATGGATAAAATGGCCCACGACCTGTTTATGCACTGCCATTGCCCTTACCGTTCTCATCAAGGAGGTAAAGCTCCTTAGGTCTTCGACGATTAAGGCAGGTAAAAGCTATCTCTATTGGGTAGAAAGCTGGAACGATTGGTTCGGCTGCAGTTGGGTCACATACCCCCTTTTTCATTTAACCAACATCCACATCCATACCATTAAGAAAAGCACAGCTGAACTCACCTATATTCCCGCACTATTGATCCCCGCTCTCTTACGCATGATTATTTTCTCCATCGAAATTATGCATGGATGGTTCCCTCCTTCACTACAGGAAAACCAACAAACAGTCACCAATCTTTCCCTTCGGGTTGCTTATCTTTTTGCTGTTATCGTATTCAGCCCTTATTTCGCTCTCATTCAACTACTTAAACCTCTATCATTCCCCGAGACTAATCCTGACGAGGTTAAAACTGAAATTCTTCAACTCTTTCCTCATAATGCAACGGACAAGATCACTGACGCTTGGAATGCCCTATTGCCTAAGAAAGAAGAACCTTCTTCAAGCTCAAGCAGCTCCTCCTCTTCTTCAAGCTCAAGCAGCTCCTCCTCTTCTTCAAGCTAAGTTTTTCATTTTGAAAAAAATCACAAAGGTGTTAGACTGATCCTTTCGTATGCGGGTGTAGCTCAGCGGTAGAGCATCACGTTGCCAACGTGAGGGTCGTGAGTTCAAATCTCATCACCCGCTTTTATTTACTCATAGCTAGGGAATTATGACAGAGCAAAAAGAATACAAATCAGACACCGTCACCTTTACCATCGAGCGCAAGCCCGAATGTATCGCCGAATATAAAGTAAAAAGTTCGCCCGAGCTCGTTCAAAAAGCGCGCAAAAGTGCCATCCGCTCCGTTTCCAAAGAAGTTTCTCTACCCGGATTCCGAAAAGGGCGGGCCCCCGACCATCTGATTGTCAAAAAATTTGCTGAGCCTCTTGAAGAGCGGTGGCAAAAAGCGATTGCTGATGAGACTTTCCGCGAATGTCAAAAGTTAGCTCACACTCCCCTTTTAGGAGAAGATGCCCGGATCAGCTTCAACGTTGACAAACACTCTCTTGACGAAGGCGCCGAACTCACCTACACCTTTGAAACCGAACCCCTCGTCCCCGAGATCGACCTGACAAACATCGAGCTCGAAGAGGTGAAAAGAGAAACGGTCGATGCCAAAAAAATGGAAGAGACCCTTCACGATATCCAGATGTTTTTCTGCGAGTGGGAGAAAGTCTCTGACCGAGGAATCAAAGAGGGTGACCACGGGGTGATCGATGTCGACATTATCGAAACCGAACCTCCCCAAAAAGCGCTGACAAATGCCCGTTTCCAAGTCGATAAGAAAAAGATGGCAAAGTGGATGCACGACCTGATCATCGGAATGAAGATCGGAGAGGCAAAAGAGGGAATCAGCGAGCCCGATCCAGACGCTTCCAAAGAGGAAAAAAAGGCCACTCCCCCTAAAAAGGTGCGCCTCACCCTCCGCTCAGTCGAAAACCCCAAACTCCCCCCTATCGACGATGCCCTTGCTCAAAAACTGGGGACCAAAAATGAAAAGGAGATGCGGGAAAACCTCGAAAAGCTCCTGAACAAGCAGGCCGATGAACATGCGCAGCGGGAGTACCGAGAGCAGATCAACAACTACCTTGTTGAAGCCTATCATTTCGATCTTCCCAAAAGCCTCCTTCAAAAAGAGACCCAGTTCCGGATCAAGCAACTTGTTGCTGACCCCGCCTTCCAACAAAAGATGATGGGGATGAACGAAGAGGAGCGAAAGGCTGCGATTAAAGATATCGAAACGCAAGGGGAAAAGGCGGTTCGCCTCTTCTACATTTCCCGTCACATCATTCAAGAGCACAAAATCCCCGTCTCCCCAAGTGAAGTGCACCAAGAGGTCAAAACCCCTTTAGAAGCAATGTTTAGCGATCAATCTGACGTTTACAACGCAAAAGAGCAGTCGCAAGAACAAAAGGCGATTGCCATGTCTCGCCTTATCTTAAGCAAAGCCGAAGATTTCCTCATTTCAAAAGCAAAAATTGTTCCCCCAAAAGGAAAGAAGAAAGCGGCGCCTAAGAAAACAGCGGCAAAGAAGAAAGCAGCCCCCAAGAAAAAGGCCGCTCCCAAAAAGAAAACAACGAAGAGTTCTTGACCGGAAGTTTCTACCACGTCTATAAGAGGATAAAAAACGTCAAATAAAAGGAGTTGGCATGCCTGTAATACCTACCGTAATTGAAGACACCGGACGTGGCGAACGTGCGATGGATATCTACTCCCGTCTCCTCAAAGATCGGATTATCTTTATCGGAACGGCGATCGATGATCAAGTCGCTAACGCTGTTGTGGCGCAATTGATTTTCCTCCGCGCTGAAGATCCCAAAAAAGACATTAGCATTTACATTAACTCTCCTGGTGGCTCGGTCACTGCAGGCCTTGCGATCTACGATACCATCCGCTTCCTCGGAATCGATGTCAACACCTACTGCCTAGGACAAGCCGCTTCTTTTGGAGCTCTTCTCCTTTGCGCAGGAACCAAAGGGAAACGGTTTGCCCTTCCCAACAGTCGGATCATGATCCACCAACCCTACGGAGGGATCACCGGTTCTTCTGCTGACATCCACATCCAAGCAAAAGAAATTGTCCGCGCCAAGCAGCTCACAGCAGAAATCATCGCTGAACATACTGGGCAAACGCTCGAAAAGGTGATTGAAGACTCTGACCGCGACTTTTTCATGAGCGCAGAAGAAGCTGTTGAGTATGGACTGATCGATAAAGTGGTTACCCCCACCAAGAAACAACTCACCACGGTATAGATGAGCAAAAAAAAGACCAAATCTGAAGAAACGACTTGCTGCTCTTTTTGTGGACGGGCTGAAGACACCGTCGACAAGATTGTCTCTGGTCCTAACGCCTTTATCTGCGACAAGTGTGTCCGCCTATGTGTTGACATCGTCGAAAAAAAGGATGCCAAGGGGGAGTTCAAACTTCTCAAACCAAAAGAGATTAAGACCCGCCTTGATGACTATATCATTGGTCAGGAGCGGGCCAAGAAAACGATTTCTGTCGCCGTCTATAACCACTATAAGCGTGTCCGTTCGCTTACTAACAACCCTGGCGCTACCCAGTATAGCAAGTCGAACGTCCTCCTTTTAGGTCCAACCGGCTCAGGAAAAACCCTCATCGCCCGCACCCTTGCGGAAGTGCTCGATGTCCCCTTTGCGATTGCCGATGCAACAACCTTGACCGAGGCAGGCTACGTCGGCGAAGATGTGGAAAACATCATCCTCCGCCTTGTTCAAAGTGCCGACTATGACATTGCCCGCGCAGAGCAAGGGATCATCTACATCGATGAAATCGACAAAACCCGCAAAACAACGGGGAACGTTTCGATTACCCGCGATGTTTCAGGAGAAGGAGTGCAACAGTCTCTTCTCAAAATTGTTGAGGGAACGGTTGCCAATATTCCACCCAAAGGGGGACGGAAACATCCCAACCAAGAATACATCAAGGTCAACACAGAAAACATCCTCTTCATCGCTGGAGGAGCCTTTGTCAATCTCGACAAAATGATTGCTAAGCGCCTCGGGAAAGGGGTGATCGGTTTCGACACGAAGCAGCAAGACCGCGCCTTTGACGCTACTGAGACCAACTATCTCCTCTCAAAAGTGGAGACCGAAGATCTCGTTGAGTTTGGCCTCATCCCCGAGTTTATCGGTCGCTTTAACAGCATCGCAAACTGCAATGAGCTGACCCTGGACGACCTTGTCGAGATCCTCGTCAAGCCCCGCAATGCGGTGATCGAGCAATATATCGCTCTTTTTTCTGAAGATGGCGTGGAGCTTTCCTTTACCGACGAAGCGCTCCGTGCGATTGCCACCAAAGCAAAAAAGTCCGATACAGGCGCCCGCGCCCTGCGCATGATCGTCGAAACACTTCTCATGGATCTGATGTATGAAATTCCCTCTGATCCCACCGTTAAGGAGGTCCTCATCGATGAGGGATGTGTGAACGAAGAAGCGCCCCCTGTGATCAAATACTCAAAACGGAAGGCAGGTTAGTAGTCGCTGCTGCTTGAGGAGTCATATGAGTTTCTGGGGGCAATAAGGTTATTGTCAATATCATCACGAGAAATACTGCTAGGTGAAGTCGGCGCTAATATGCTCCTAACAAAAGGATCTATCTCTGAAAGAGGTCTATCTAAAGCCACTTGAATGATCCACTTTTCAACTCTAGGAATTCCATATTTTCCTTGAGTAAAGTCCATAATTTCAGTGAGGTCACGGTTTGCAACATGGAGAATAATTGCCGCTACTTCTTTGCCATCGGTCTTTTCTCCTTTTTTCGGCCTAACCATTTTGTCATAGTGTCCAGCAACCTTTTCTACAAAAGGGCGAAGTTCTTCAAGGTCTTTATCAAGGATATCGTCTTTAGCAAGCTCTAGTAAGGTAAAATAAATAAGCTCTTCATTTGCTCTTTCCACCTCTTGAAGCTTAGCGATCTCTGCCTCCAGCTCTTTAAGTCGTTGTTCGTCATTACTGTCACGATTATCTTTTTGCCGAAGAGTTGTGCGTTCCAATATTCTCATGCGTAAAGGCTTGATGACCTTTTCCTTAATTTTTTTGACTTTCTCGCGATTGTTCTTCTCTTCGCTCAGCCCTATTGCAGCCAGCTTTGTTTGGCTTCTTAAACTCTTTTTCAATCGAGAAGCACTTTCAGATTTTTTTGCTGAAAGGTGGGGAAAGAGCAGTTGTGGTGTCCCTAAGTAATCTTGAATAAATGGGCTATCTTTCCGATTTCCTGCAAATGGCTTGGCAAGTGTTTTAAGCTTTCCAATACTGCTAAGTACTCCCTGTTGAACTTCTATAGCCTCAGCATCAGAACCTGGTGCTAGTCCTTGCTCTGTAAGTAATTTTTTTACATCCTCTAAGTCGTGAATACAGTATCTCTTACCATTCGTTTCTATAAAACCATCAAAGGTCACACGGACGGGCTGCCCACTTCCAATATTAAGCCACCACTTGATCTTTTCAAGCTCTGTGTTAATCTTTTGTTGACGATCGGTATCTGTCTTACCATTCTTTTTTTCTAGGTCCACTTCGCGGCTGATACCAGTAGAAAAAGCTCCCTGAGAAAGGATTAACCTTGCTGAACCACCATAAAGCCTCCCTTCTTTTGGCCCTCTTTTTGTAGCAGCGGCTGGAATCAGCATCATTCCTTGAGCGGAAGTTTGGATTGGTGACTGAACGGTAACCCGAGCAGTTGGACTCAACTGACTCGCATCAGCTGTAATTAAAGCGCTCAAGTCAGTTGTCTTTTGATCCGTCCTTTCAATAAGACATTTATTACTATAATCTCGTATCAGAGGCTTACTTTTGGACTCGTCTATGCTAATCGAGTTATAATTGATAAAACTAGACATGATTACCCTTCTTTTTTCTTTAATTATACCATATTAACCCTTTATTTTACAGGTAATTCCAAGAAAACAAAAGTGTAAACATCTAACATTTAGCTGATTACGGAAATTATTAGCGCTTTAAATCGCTGAAAACAAGACACTTAAGACTGGATCCATTTTTTAGGCCGTTTTCGCCTCTTTTTAGGGGGTTCATTTCCCCCATCACCCTTCTTTTTCATCTCTTTGGCGTCCTCATCGAGCTTTTGTTTGGCCCCTTTGATGGCCCCCCACTGCTCCTGGGAGAAATTCTTGGGGTCGCTCGAGTAGGCAGCGAGCTGCTCAGGGGTCATCCCTGTCTTTTTACAGATCCGCTGGGTCTCCTCCTCCATTTTGGCCTTCAGGAGGGTCATTTTCTTGAGAGATTCCTTTTTTTCCTCTTCTGTGCCATTAAGCATCTGATACTTAAAGCGCTTGAAGTACTCGACCGAGTCTTCAAACACCTCTTTTAGACGCGCTTCCTTCTCCTCAGAGCTGAGGTCAAAAAAGCCCATAATCCGATCAAACTCATCTTCCATATATACTCTCCCAGGTCCTACCTTTATTATAGATCATATTTAGGTGAGTGTCTACTTTTCTTCTCAGCACACGATAATTTTTGGAGTCGATGGGCAACTGCGGCTTCACCAGATTTCCTTTCTTCCTCACCCATAGCGCCTTGACTATGGGATTCGTCATTCAAGAAAATCTGGTTTTGCCTCGCTTGCCCCTCGCCTTCCAAAAAATTGTCGTGTACTGAGCTTTCCATTGATAAAAATCTAAGAAAGCTTTAAATCAGAAAGATATGCAAGCGGAAAAACTGATAGAAATGGTGGCCGAAGAGCTTAAGCTCGGTGCCATCCCCCAGAAAAACAAGGAAGGCTTCTACGAGCTGCGGGTCAGCCCTGGCTCTCTTATTCTTATTAGAGAGCTTGACCCCGGCCTTTTCTTGAGCGCAAAGATCCTCCCCATCCCCAAAGCAAAAAATAAAGAGGCTCTTTTCATCCATCTGATGAAGGCGAATCTTCTTGGCCAAGGAACGGGAGGCGGCGCGATTGGAATCGACGAAAAGGAAAAGTTTTTCACCTTGTCTCTGACCCTTCCTTTCGAAGTTGACTATAAAACTTTTCATGAAAGCCTCGAGGATTTCCTCAACTATATCGACTACTGGAAAGAGGAGATTGTTCACCTCCAAACATCTCTTATGTAAAAGTGCTAGCCATAAAACTCATAAGTGTGTAACCTCCGGAAGGTAGGTATGAACTGTGGAATGAGGTAATGGCTGGTTTTTTAATCGCCGAAGAAGGACCGCTTGCTGGTCTTATGATTCGCTTGGAAGAGGGCGAAGAGTGGGCTTTGGGACGCGATCCTGACGTTTCTTATCAAGCTATCGAAGATCCGATGGTCTCGCGTAAACATGTGGTTTGCCGCAAGACCGATGAGGGGTATGTCATTGAAAACCTCAGCGCGATCAACCCTGCAAGTATCAATGGAAAAACAATGGAAGAGCCGGTCCTCCTTCAAGAGGGAGATACGGTTCAAATTGGAAATGTTTTTTTCCGCTTTACCTTAAAAGATCCTGCGGAAGCGTCTGCAGAAGAGGAGCCTACCGAATCTCCTACCATTTATGAGGAAGAGGATGAGCTTGGGGGCCTCGCCTTTCGAGGGGCTGCAGAAGCGCGGTGGATCATCAAGGTCATTTCAGGACCCAATGCGGGGGCGGAGTTTGGCCTCCACGAAGAAGCAACCCTCATCATCGGTAAGGATCCTAATACCTGCGATATCCTCTTTCAAGATTTAAGCGTTTCCCGCCAACATGCAAAAATAATTGCCGATAAAGAGGGAAAGGTCACCATTGAAGACTTGGGAAGTCTCAACAAGGTGCGGATCAACGGCGAAGAGATCGAAGGGGTCACCGAAGTCAAGTCTCAAGATCTGATTGCTCTAGGGACCACCTCCTTTTTAGCAATCGACCAACAAGAAACGCGAGAAACGATCGTCTCCCCTACTGCAGGGATGGAGTATGTCACCCCGAAAACAGCAGAGGAAAAGGCCGAAGAGGCCAAGGAAGAGGCTGCGGAAGCAGCAGCAAAGAAAAACTGGAAAAAGATGATCATCCCCACACGCCATTTGGTAATTGCGGGAGTCTTTGCGGTACTATTGGTCCTCGGTTTGGGTGGAGTCTTTACCCTCTTTAAGTCAGAAACAATCACTCTCGTAGAGGGGGATGAGCCAAATCAAATCGCCAAGGCATTGAAAAATTTCCCAGAGGTCGAGTTTTCTTTTAACCCAGCTACGGGAAAACTTTTTATTTTGGGACATGTAATGACAGAGGTCGATCAACAAGAGATGGTCTACCTTCTCAATTCGCTAAGGTTTGTCCAATCGATCGAAGATAATGTGATTATCGATGAGCTTGTCTGGGAAAACACCAATGCGCTTGTGATGAAAAACCCCGCATGGCGGGGGGTGAACCTCACTTCAATGATCCCCGGCCATTTTGTTTTGCGAGGGTATGTAGGAACGCTTGAAGAAGCGACGAAACTTTCTGAATATATCAACTTAAACTTCCCCTACCTTGACAAATTAGACAACCAGGTGGTCGTTGAAAATACTCTTGAAGCACAAGTTCAAGGCATTTTAACCGAAAATGCGTTTGGAAATGTCACCTTCCAATTTGGAAATGGAGAACTCATTTTAGCGGGACGTGTTCCCTCAAACCAAGAGCGAAAATATAATGCGATGGTGACCGACTTGAAAAAGATTAAAGGGATCCGATTGGTAAAGAATTTTGTAATTTTTTCGACGCCAACAAGTGGAATTGTTGACATTTCATCGAAGTATCAGGTAACAGGAAGTTCAAAATATGGAAATGTGAACCAGTATGTTGTCATCAATGGAAAAATTCTTTCCGTTGGAGGCAATTTAGATGGGATGAGAATTACGAGTATGGATAATCATTCAGTTTTTCTCGAAAAAGATGGCATAAAATACAGGATTAACTACAATCAAAATTAAACGAATCAGAGGTTTGGAGATAGAATGTTCGGATTAGAAAAAGATGACAAGCCCCCCCGCTTTGAGTTTGATCTCGAAAAAGATCTTAAAAGCTCTAAAGAAAAGAAGAAAGTGCTCGATCAAATCGATGCGCAAACAAATCAGTTAAAAACAACCCTACGCGAAGGGGCTGCTTCAGAAAATTTTGATAAGTGTGGAGTGCTTCTCCAAGCTTATGGCGCCCTAAAAAGGGTTGTTGAGCGGACGACCCGCAAGTAGAATTATAGTTGGAATGAGGTAAATATGAGTTCAGATGCCGGTGGACAACACCCAGTTTCATTAACGTTTTACACGTTAATTAAAAGTTATTCGAAATTGCAAGCAGAGGTGGTTTCGCAGGTTAAAAACGTTGCAAGTCGACTTTCCGCGGCAACACCTGGTAAATTCCTCCTTTTGCAATTCTCAATGTCTCAGGTGACACAAGTAGGTGACTCGATCTCGAACCTGATCTCTCAGGTCAACTCGATGATCAATACCTCGGTACGTAACCAGAAAGTAAGTTAACCTAAGTGAAGGACTAGGATCATGGAAGACCTATCTAAATATGACGAAGACTTCTTTCTCTTTTTGGAGGCTGGGTTTATCGCCATTAACCAGGCAGATGAAGATGCTGCTGTGAAGATGTTTAAGGCATGCGAACTTTTGCGTCCAGACAACTCCCTCGTTCAAGTGGGAATTGGCTATCTCCATCTCCACAAGCTTGAGCTTAAAAATGCGATCAAGTGTTTTGAAGAAGTCCTTGCCAAAGAGCCTGACAACGAAATGGCAAAGACCTTCTTAGGAATCGCCTTTTCACTCACCCCTGATCAGGTGACACAAGGAGAAAAAATCCTCGAAGAAGCGGCTAAAGACTCTTCAGATAGCGATGTAAAGAAAGTGGCAAACACCACCCTCGATTTTGTAGAACATTTCGTCAAAAAACCTGGCGGCGGAGCGCAACCTTCTAAGTAAATCATGGCAGATAATTTTCCCGAAAAAATCGGCAGCACTTCTAATATAGACCCCGCAAAGGGGATCCAGCCTGGAGATAAGCATCTCCCCCAGCCGACCGAATCTTTCGAATCCTACATGAAAGAAAGTGGTCCAGAGGGTTCTGGCGACGCAAAAACCGAAGGGCCAACTCCCTTTGACCTCGCGGCGCAAGGAAAACCGGTCCAGCCAGGGGCGGGCCCGACCCACGAAACCATTGCCGCGCAGATGAACAGCAACTCCTCGGTCCTTGGCGATCTTCAAACCCAGCTCACGAATAAAGACCTCAAACTCCGGCAATCGCAAAAATATCTTCTCCGGAATAAGCTCAGCAGCGCCAACCAAAACATCCGAACAGCGGCCAAGAAAACGGGCGCCGAAACCGGCCCTCCCGTTGCAAAGTTTTCGCGGCAAAGTCCCGTCAACAAGTTCTTAGGGCTTGTGACCGACTCCCAAACGCAACTTGCCGAGGCACAGTCCCGCATAAACAAACTCAACATGAGTGGAAAATCGCTCAACCCTGGAGAGATGCTCACTATTCAGGTGAAGCTTGCCAAAGCGCAGCAAGAACTCGAGTACTCTTCGGTTCTCTTAAGCACGGCAACAAGCGACATCAAAACCCTCTTCAACATCCAGCTCTAATTATTGTTGTTATTGCATGTCTTTTGCTTTTTTCTGGCTCTTTCCCCAGAATCCAGTTTTTTAATCCTTTTCTCTAACTCCGCCTGCTGACCTGCAAAAGAGTTCACCAGCTTGAGGCATCTTTCATAGCGAAGGTTTGCCTGAACCATCCCCTTTTCAAGCACAGCGATTTTTCGATCTTTTTTTTCATTTTCTTTTTTTAAATCCCCAACTTCTTGCAAAAGATACTCACTCTTCTTCCATAGCATGGTAATCGTGAGCTGCTGCCTTTGCTCAGCGGTCAAAGAGTCCTTATCTTTTGCCACTTCCAGAAGAAAATCGGACGAAAGAACGATCTCTTTTAGCTCCTGATGAGTTGGCTTCTGCTTGTTTGGGTTATTTCCTATTGCTGACATGAAAATTTCCTTCTGTTTAATCCTTTTCTCTAACTGCTGCCATATCTTCCGGACGCCAACAACACCATGAGGCTGATAGGCCCAGCGGGAGGAGGTGACAGTCAGTCCCCCAGCGGCGAAGCCGCCAATGGCCACAGGCTCTCTATTGATTGTTACCCACGCTTGGCATCGGGTATATGTCCATGGGTCATTGTTCAGTAGCCTCTTTTTTGTCTCTTTCTCGTGGATTAAAAGGGCTGCTGTGACCTCTAATGCCTTCGGGAGACTATACCCTTGGGAGACATAGGCGCTCATGATCTTTTTTTGCTCATCGTAGGTTTTGTCTCGGCTTCCTTCCAAGATGTTTTTGCTGATGAGGACCCAGGTGGCCTTTCCTAGCTTTTGGCCTCCGAGCTCATTTTTTACATAATCTTTATAATATCCGTATTTAAAAAGGGTGTTTAGCCCATTGAGCGAAATAGTCACCCCATCGACAACCTCGGGGATCCAGACGAGGATGTGGGTATCGCGCACCTTGCCGCTATACCCTTCGACTTTGAAGGGAGTGGGAGCACTAAGAATTTTGTTGATATTAGGGGGGAGCGGTTTTTCTATCCCCTCGACTTTCTTAAAGTGCTTTTTCCACTCTCTCTTACCTAAGCAAAAATCTCTCACACTTTTAAGACTTTTATCCTCTCCTACATTTTTCCAGCTTTTGCAGGTAATCATCGCTGCGACTTGATCCATAGGGCCAAGTTTTTTAAAGATCGCTAATACAATCTCATACGGAAGCTTTGCAAAGTCTGCTTTCCCTGGCTGAAAACCCTCGTATTTTATGCTTACTTTGTTAATGTCGCTTGTTGCGCTCATTTTTTACTTCTCCTTGTTCACAGGCCTTTGATTATTATTCAGACTCTCTTTTTGTTAAATCATTTACCCCCTCTCAAAAAAAGTCGCGCCAGCGCCTAGGAGCTTTGCTTCGCACGCTCCCCGGCGTCAGAAGGCCCCTTGCCCCTTCGGGGCCCCAAAGGTCAAGCGCCAAGCTTCCGGGCGCCAACAACACCGAAAGACACGTTGGCAGCCCGATGGTAGTAGTACACATGCCGGCCCCCAGCGGCAAAGCCGCCAATGGCCACAGGCCATCGATTGTTATCCACGCTCTCTTGGCATCGGGTATATGTCCATGGGTCATCCGGTCAGCAGCCTCTTTTTGGTCTCTTTCTCGTGGATTAAGGAGCTGCTGTGACCTCTAAAGCTTTCGGTAGGGTATATCCTTGGGAGGCATAGGCGCTCATGATCTTTTTCTGCTCATCGTAGGTTTTGCTTCGGCTCCCTTCCAACATGTTTTTGCTGATGAGGACCCAGGTGGCCTTCCCTAGCTTTTGGCTTCCAAGCTCGTTTTTTATATCATTATCTTGGAATTTAATGGATTAGGAGATTTCGTGTTAGCACTCTTGCACATTCTGACCATCATCATCAAGCGGCTTCTCATGATGCCTGGTGATAGGGATAATATTAGGGCGGGTCATTTGAATCATCTGTCCCTCAATATTGCTGACCTTAGAATATACTTGGTGTACGTCTTTTTCAACCGCATCGATCTTTTTGTCGAGGTCCTTGATTTCACTTTTAAGTTCTTTTTTAGCTTTGTCGACAACATTTTCGATTTTATTATTAAGCTCTTTTCTCAGGCCATCTAATCGATTCATCATGTAAGCAAAAGCTCCTCCAAATGCGGCGAGGATTGCTAGAACTTCGGGCCAATTTATTGAAGACATGGTGTCTGATTACTCCTTAATATTTCCTTATCCTATTATAATTAACGAGATCAGGAAAATCAATAGATTTCTTTAGTAATACATCTGATATCGTAACTATTCAGATGCTAGACGAGGCGGGTTTGGAGGTCCTACTCGTTAATCCACGATTTTTTAAAAGTGTTCCAGGTCGTAAAACAGACGTACAAGACTGCCGGTGGATTCAGCAACTGCACTCCTATGGCCTTTTGAGAGGAGATAAAGCAACACTTTTTCTGTAAATTCGATCATTTCTTCTTTTCTCATTCTATTTCAATTGTTTAAATCTCTTTTAATAGAGGTTCCATATCTAAATA
>NZ_JAAEJV010000020.1 GCF_015356785.1 Candidatus Neptunochlamydia vexilliferae
TCGGAAAGGGCCATTTAGACCCTTACCTTCGATCAAAAAGAAGAAAATTTAAGCAAAACTCCCTCTGGAGCTAAGCAAACTAAACCCAAAACTGAGGTTCTTAACTAAAAGTTAATTGACTATAAACCACTAACACAAAAACTTTTTTAGCAAGGTCACTTCCCCTTCAAAGCTGTAGTCATCTGGTAATGTAACAAAACCTATTTGCAACCAAATTAGGAATCCTATAACCTTCTATTTCCAGCATGTGAGGTATGGTTATGGATGTGAAAGGAAATCCCCACGTAGCGGCGCGCGCTGCTGCTGAGGCAAAAAAGCAAGAGAAAAGTCCTCCAAGACGTTCTTTTAAAGACTTTCTCATAAGGAGAGAACGGCCCCGGCCGGTTGAGCAGCGGCGGTCGGTTTTTGACCTCGCGTCAAAAAACGAGAAGAAAAAGCGGACCAGCGACAATGCCCAGGGACAGGCACCAGATGCTAAGCTCGAAGGAGCTGCAGAAAGCGCCGCTCAGATTGCTGAGGTTAGCGAAATCTCTGAAGAGATGGCCGCTCTCATCGACAAAATGGCAAATTTTGTCCAGCTAGAAAGTAAAAAGGGCATTTCTACTACAACGGTTTCGATTGGGATGGAAGGATCGATCTTTGATGGCTCTGAAATTGTAATCGACCACTATGACACCCACCCCCACTCCTTTAACTTACAACTGGTTGGAAACCCTGAAGCGATGGAAGCTTTTTCAGCCCATTTGTCCTCTCTTCACGCCTCTTTATTGGCACACCAGCCTCTGCAAGGATTTCAAATCCATTTGCTTCCTCCCGTTATTGGAGAAAAGTCGAAGCTTTATGCCCGCGGAAGGAGCAAAGAAGAGAAAAAGAAAGCTGCAAAAATCAACTCGGGGAAAAAAATCCCTTCCTAATTTGAGCTGAATGACGTATCCTGGCAAGTTAGGACTCAGTGCAGGATATTTTTTGCAAAGCGAGGGGCAAGTGAGGCAAAACCAGATTTTCTTGAATGACGAGTCCCATAGCCAAAGTGCTATGGGCAAGGAAGAAAGGAAGTCTGGTGAAGCCGCAGCTGTCCATCGGTTCCAAAAAGTGTCCTGTACTGAGGAGTTAGGAGATAGTAATGGTTAAGCATTGGATCAAACATGTTGAATCGCTTGCTGCTGGAGCGCAAGAGGTCCCGATGTGGGGCGCGGTTCCCTCTTTTCCTTGGGAAACATTTGCTGAGCACCTCTCGGCTTCTTTAGGAACAAAAGCGCTAAAGATCACCGCGGGAACGTCAGAGTGGAAGCAACCAGATGCGCTTTTAGCGGGGATGGGGCACGCTCCTCTCCAGATGGCAGTAGAACTTTCTCCCCTTCAGGGAAATGCGTTTTTGATTTTCTCTTCGGAAGATTTTTCAAAGCTCTCTTCGTGGGCGATCCACCCCGAAGCGGGAAATGAGGGTTTTGCTGACCCCTATCTCCAAAAAGGTTTTTTCCGCTACCTGACAACCGAATCTTTAGCAATTGTCGATCGCATGCAGGTTTTTCAAGGGCTTGCTCCCAAACTTGTCGAAGCTCCCCTTGCAGGTGAAGAGGCCTACGCCGTTGAGATTGAGGTGGAGCATGAGGGCGAAACGGTTCGTGGAAGGCTCATTTGCCCCAGGGTCTTTCAACAAACATTTAAAGGTCACTTTGCTGCCGATTGGAATTTTTCGATCCCCTCACATCTTTACGAGGAAACGTTTGTCAACCTTTCCTTAGCAGCAGGAGAAACAAAACTCTCACAAGAGACGTGGGGCAAGCTAGAAGAGGGCGATTTCCTCCTTCTTGACCACTGCTCTTACTATCCAGCGCTAAAAAAAGGGACTTTTCAGCTTTGTTTAGAGGGCTCTCCCCTCTTCCAGACAAAGATCAAAGAGGAAAATCTTAAACTGCTCGACTATGCACACTATTTTGAGGATAATACTATGGATGATGATGAATTTGAGGCCCCTTTTGAAGAGCCGTTAGAAGAAGAGGTGCCGCCGCCCGAAGCTGTTTCGGTCGAAGACCCCCCGCAAGAGAAGATGGTCTCCCCGAAAAAAGTACCGATCGCTCTTACCGTCGAAGTGGCAAAGATGAAGATCAGCCTCGATAAACTTTTAAAGCTTAAGCCAGGAAACATTCTCGAGCTTGGGGTGCAACCTGAAAAAGGGGTCGACCTTGTTGCAAATGGAAAATGCGTTGGCAAAGGAGAACTCCTTCAAGTCGGCGACGTGATCGGCGTAAAAATCGTTAAACTTGGCGGGTAATCCGCCGTGGCTGCAGAGGACTTCTATAAACAAACCACTTTGCCCAATTTGACTGGGGAAGATGGAGCTCCCCCAGCATTTCCTCAAAGAATTGGCCCCTATAAGATCGAAACCCTTTTGAGCAAAGGGGGGATGAGCTATCTCTACCTGGGACTCGACCCAGAAACGAAAAGTCCCCTCGCCATTAAAGTCCTTTCCCCCAAATATGTCACCCACACTGAAATGGTCCACCAGTTTCTCAAAGAAGCGGAGATCATTGGGCTCACCGATCACCCCAATATCATCAAGCTCAGGGGACAGGGAGAGTGGGAAAATGGCCTTTACATTGCGATGGAGTTTGTCCAGGGAATTTCGCTCAAGCAGTTCATCATGCAGCAAAATTTTTCGCCGCGGACCTGTCTAGAAATTGTCTTGCAAGTGGCTTATGCCCTTCTCCACCTCCACTCCCATGGGGTGATTCACCGTGACCTTAAGCCCGAAAATATCTTGATCACCGAGGGAGGAAGTGTCAAGGTAATCGACTTTGGGATAGCCCAACTTGTCCACGATACCGAGCTTGCTCTTCCTTCACAAAGGGGACAGTTTTTAGGAACCCCGAGCTACATGAGTCCCGAACAAAAAAAAGATCCCCTCAATGTCACCTTCGCGACCGATATTTATTCCCTAGGGGTGATCACTTTTGAGCTCCTTGTTGGCAAACTCAGCTTTGGATCGATCCAATATTCCCTCCTTCCCAATGCCCTGGCTTCGATCGTCAAAAAAGCGCTCGCCCCCGCGGTTGAAGAGCGGTACCAAGATGTTGTCGATTTCATCACCGATATCTCTAATTATCTCACCGAAAAAAGTCACGAAAAAGAGGGAGGAATCAAAGAGGTCTGGCAGCACTTAGAAGAGAGCCACCTCAAACTGCTCCCTGCTGCAATCCCCAAGTGGAACGCCTTTGATATGGGGCTGGCCCACCCCGAAAAAGAAAGTGACCTCAGCTCCTACTACGACTTTCACCGCTTTGCCGATCAATCGTATCTGGTTTTGATGGGAGAGTACATGGATGAGAGCATCGAGGGGCTTTCATATACGGGACTGCTCAAGGGAATGGTCCAAAGTTTAACGCGGAATTTCCTCACCTCTCCTGAAGCCCAGTTTGAGCCTCTCCCTTTCATCACCACCCTTAACGAGATGATCGCCTCCCACGAGGGAAGTGCCCCCTTTCAGTTTGAGCTTCTCTACCTTTCTCCCCAAAAAAACACCTTTTCCTTCATCGCGTGTGGAGCAGGCTCTCTCATCCACTTAGGAGGGGGTGCCCCCCGCTTTCTTTCCAATCAAAACCCTCCCCTTGGAAAAAATCCCACCCACAGTTTTTATGAAACGACAGAAAATTGGATTGAGGGAGATCAACTCATCGTCCACTCTTTTGCGCAAGAAGGGGAAGGTTTTGAAAATGCTCTTGCAAAAATCATCGAAGAAAGCCTGCAGCTTTCCTCTCAGGCTCAAGCAGATGCCATCTCAAACGGCGCCCTAAAAAAAATCGGCGCAACAATCGATGCTGCGCCGAAAACTGTGCTAACCATTCAGCGAATTACTTAACTATTCGCTGCTGTTCCCACTCTTCTAAAGGCTGAGCATTTTCCCAATTGGTTGTAAAGCATCTTTTAATATCATCAATTCTAGTGTAGGGTGATTCACTTGTCCTTGTATAAGTTTCTATTAACCGATTCCTAGCCTCATGAAAACCAGCAGGTTTGATAAAGATGAACTTGTCACGCTCATCTCCAACTGGAAATTTCCAAGCCCCTTTAAAACCTACCAAAAGAGGTGGGAAATAGAGACATTTTTTGGGTGCTTAAAAAAAAGGGGGTTTTGTTTCGAAGATACCCATCTCACGCATATCGCCAGAATAGAAAAGCTCATTTGTGTTTTAACGATAGCCTTTTGCTGGAGCTATCTTGTTGGCGAGAAAAAAGATGCGGAAGCCCCTATTGCAACAAAGTCTCATGGAAGAAAAGCAAAAAGTGTGTTTAGGTATGGATTTGACGAGCTTCGAAGGATATTTTTTGGCTTAAGAAAAAAAACCAAGGTATTTTTAAAGCGGCTTAAGTTATTGACTGTTAATGAACAGCTAGGAGGATGTAAAAAAAATGTCCTGTAGTGAGAAACTACAGAGAGGGAATTTGTTCTTCTCTGTCGTTAAAAGATTCTACTAGACAACACAAAAAAAGTCTATTCCTCGATATAAGAGGGGTCGTGCTTTAAAGCGGATTGGAGAAGTCTCTCATAGGAGGAAAGTTCGAGGCGTCCGATGAAGGCAACCCCGCAGTGGGTTGTCGAAGGAGGACAACAAAGAAATTTCCCCTAGGAGGGGCTTAAACAATTCGCTTTAATGCATTACCCCTCTTCCACAGGTCTCCACACTTTTCCGTGGATAACGGTGCGGAAGTCATCGTTGGTGGCATATTCGGCATGGAGAAGATAGGTATCGGGCGCTTCCCCCTTTTCATAAAACTCAAACCCTTCGAAGCCGAGATGGTCGAGACGAAACTCCCAGCCAATCAGTTTTTCATTGATCATCCCCTTGCCAACGACCTTGCCAAGGGATTGGTTTTGGAGCTCGATCTGAAACCCTTTTGGGGTGATGTCATAGAAGGAAAACTGGTTTTGCATCATGTCTTGAAGCCCTGAAATCTGGATCTCTTGAAGGGAGTCGATGCGCCCCTTCTCATCGGGCTCGGGAACCTTCCATCGGGTGAAGAAAGGCATCGCCTCTTCGGCCATTGACAGAGAGATTTTCCCTTCGCCAAGCCAGGGGCCCGGCTTTAAAATAAAGGAGTGCTTTTTACTCAAAACATAAACCTTCTTGCATAGATACTTTGCAATATTCCCAGGGCGCTCATCGTCAGGGTCACCGAGGATCCCCCATAGGTCACAAGGATCAGGGGCACCCCGGTGATGGGCAAAAAGCCACACATCATTCCGATATTAATCACCACGTGGATCGCTAAATAGGCCGCTATGCCGGCGGAAAGAACCCGCCCAAAGTGGTCCCTAGCGATTGCTGTTACTTGGAAACTACAATAAATCAATCCGAAAAACAAGAGAAGGATGCAAATTGCCCCAAAAATTCCAAATTCTTCGACAAATGCGGGGAAAACGGAGTCGGTATGGGCCGCTGGAAGAAACTGCCGGCCGGTAAAGGTGCTCTTCTTCCACCCACTTCCGGTATACCCTCCGAGGGCAATGGCTGTTTTTGCTGCCTGGTGGTGGTAGGTATCGGGATCAAACCGTTCATACTGGTACTCCTTTAAAAACTTCGTGGCAACGGGGCGCAAGGTCTCATGGGAAAGAACGCCGGTAAAGATGAGAGAAATGACAACCAAAGCAATCACACCACATGCCGATAAAATCTGAATCACTTTCTTACGAATCCCCCCAAAGTAAAACATGCTGAGCGTCATGGGGAAAAGGACCATGGCAGAACCGAGGTCGGGCTGCTTTAAAATGAGAAGAAACGGGATAAAAATAATGAGCGATGCCTGAAAAAAAGTTCTCCAGTCCCCAACACTGCGCCCTTTTTTTTCTAAAAACCAGCTCAGGGTCAAAACAAGGGTGAGCTTCGCATACTCAGAGGGTTGAAGGGTCCCGCCGATAAAGGGAATCCGGTACCACCGATGGACATGTTGAATCGCCTCTGTAAAAAAAAGGCCGACTAGCATTACAATCGTCCCTATATAGAGAATCCATGCCCACTCGCGGAGTTTGTGGTAGTCAAGGCCTGCAAAAAAGAGAAAGCAGACGATCCCAACACCAAACCGCTGGACCTGATTTTTTACATTTGGGGTAAAGAAAATATCTTCCCCGGTCAGCTGCACCTCCGATGTTGTAGAGGCAATGACAAGAATGCTAATGACCATCAGCGCCAAAATAAGGGGCAGGGCTTTAAAGTCGATCCGTCTTAAACATTGATGGTTCCACATATTGGTTATTTTGTAATATTAGAGGTTATTATGGTAGAAAAAGTCACACCCATCCACTTAGAAAGCATCGATTCAACGAACACCTACGCGAAAAACAACTATCAAAATTTCGACCCTAAAGGATGGACCCGCATCACAGCAACTGAGCAAACAGGAGGGCGGGGCCGCTTTAACCGCGAGTGGGTCTCCCCAAAAGGAGAAAGCATCTACCTGACCTACTACTTCACAATGGAAAAAGAAAAGGCCGACCTCGGAAACCTCACCCAAGTTCTTTCCCTGAGTATCGTCAAACTTCTACAAAAAGAAGGGCTAAAGGGAGAAATTAAGTGGCCAAATGATGTCCTTATCGGGGGAAAAAAGATTGCAGGGATCCTTGCAGAGACCATCGACCTCCAAGAAAAGTGGGGAGTGATCCTTGGGATGGGGATCAATGTCAATGTGAAAAAAGAGACCCTCGATCCAATTGACCAACCAGCCACTTCCTTTTTGGTAGAAACGGGGAAAAGCTACGATATGTCTTCCCTAATTGCGATGCTCGAAATGCTCTTTCTAACCGACTACGACCTTTACCTAGAAAAAGGGTTTGCCCACTTCTATAAAGAGTATGATGCACTTCTTACGCACAAGGGGAAAGAGATCACCCTTCACCAAAATGGAACGTCGATCTCGGGAACCCTCCATTCGCTAAGCCCCGATGGACGGATCAACATCCTCCTCCCAAGCGGAGAGGTAGAGACCTTCCACTCGGGAGAGATCAAGTGAACCGCTGCGCCTGGGTGAAGGAGGGGATGGAGACCTATCACGATAAGGAGTGGGGCGTCCCCGTCCACTCCGATCAGCTCCACTTCGAACTCCTTGTGCTCGAAGGGATGCAAGCAGGTCTTTCTTGGGAACTCATTTTAAAAAAGCGGGCTGCCTTTCAAAAGGTTTTCCACGATTTTGATCCCTCAAAAGTGGCCCAGATGACCGATAAGGAACTAGAAAGAGCCCTTCATAATCCCAACATCATCCGCAACCGGAAAAAACTTTTCGCCGCGAGCCATAATGCCAAATGCTTTCTCAAAATCCAGAAGGAATTTGGCACTTTCGACACCTACGTGTGGCCCTTCGTCGGGGGAAAACCCCACATCAACCACTGGGAAAAAGCTGAAGAAGTCCCCTGCCTAAGCCCCATAAGTATGAAACTTGCTGCAGACCTAAAAAAAAGGGGGATGATTTTTGTCGGGCCCAAGATTATCTACTCCTACATGCAAGCGGCAGGACTTGTCTCGGACCATACCACAGACTGCTTCGCGGCACAACCTTCGGAAATGTAAAGCCGCTTTACATCTGGTACTTGTACTAGCTAACCATCCTGGCTAAACAGTCATTAATATATGAATTCAAGCTAACCCTTTGCTGATGGGCTAGGGTAGCTAGTTTCGCATGAAGGTCTCGTCTCATTCGAAGGTTAAGTTTTCCTGAAAAAGGTTTTTCAGGAAGCTTTCGTCTTTTTTTACACCAATCAAGATAGTCATCGATAGAGTCTTTAAAAGCCACTTCAAGCTCTTCTACAGTCGTGCCTTGAAAAGTGATAACAGCTCTAATCCCCACGAGTTCTCCGTGAAAAATTTTGGCTTCATCGTCATAGGCAACCTGCCCATAATAACCCTTATATTTCATCATGGTTTAACTCCTGCATTTTCTAAGAAGCGCCGCATTGACACTAGGTTCTGCTATCGAAATTTAGGGCTAAGGGATTCAGAGGAGGTTTTCTTGAAACTTGTGATTTTTTTGCCGAATGTAAATAGTCAGGCGCTATTTTTGAGGCAAAAAAATCACAAGTTTCTGGAAAGATCCCTGAAGACCTAGCGATAAATTTCGAGAGCAGAACCTAAGGCCCCTTTATCGGTTTCTTTTCTAGGATGAGGTCTATGAAACACTGCTTCTTCCCGATTTAATATAATCCGAAGCCTTGAGCCGTGCCCCTCTTCTATCCTAGCTCCCAAATGCACCAAGAGAGACTCGATATCTTTCCACTTAACACTAGAAGGAGGGGGAGATGTAAAAACAGCCTTTAGAGCCAATTGCAAAATTACTGATTAATCGATTTTTGGAAGATTTTTGCAAATTTTGCCGTTTGATGAAAATTCACATACCCTTTAGGGTAGGGTGTTTGCATCAAACGGCAAAATTTGTGAAAAGAACCGAAAAGCGATCATCAGTAATTTTGCAATTGGCTCTTTAGGATGCGTTCGTGTTTCTTACTCATACTCTTTTATGGTACTATATTTGGGGCCAAAAATCAAGAAAAAATATAACTTATTATTAACTAAAGACTTAAAAAACACTGGGTTGTAATAATTGTGCCGACACTGTCGGCACAATCTTCGGAGATGTAAAGCGGCTTTACATTTGACAGTTTAAAAGCTTAAGAGGGAAAGGTCTGGCTTGACAACCAGGGAAGGATGGAGGCGCGAGCGGAGGATCTGCTGGATCGCGTCGAGCGTGGCTCCTGTTGAGGAGGGGCAGGTCGTGCAAGCTCCTTGGTAAGCAATCACAATCTCTTGCTCGTTGTTAAATGCAGAGACTTCGATGCCACCTGCATCGAGTTCGATGTAGGGCTGGATTTCATCACGGATCACCTCTTTAATATGATCGAGTTTTTCTTCGGGGGAAAAGAGATGCCAATCGGGGTGCCCTCCTTCTGCTGATCCCCCTTGGGGAACAGGAGGGGTGACCGAAGGATCTTTAAGGGGGATATCGGTGCATTTTTCGGCCGCTTCTTCAATGGCTGAAAGGACAAGATTAAGGGTGAAAGCGGCGGTTTCTGGAAAGGCGGGAATCTGGGTAAAGTCGCGGAGCTTGCGGTCAATGAGATCGGTGGTGAGGCGGCGGGCTTGATCGTAGTTTTTTCGCAAAAGGACTTCGCACGCCGCATCGGCAGCGCCGATGAGGGCGGTTTCTCCAAAAGCTTTAAATTTTGCGTCAGCAACCACTCCATCGGTCTCATCGACAATGAGGAAAAAGTGGACATGACTCCCCTCTGATTCGGCATGGCCGGTCACCACTCTCATCTCTTGGAGAGCTCCGGTGTTTTCTTTAAAGAAGCCAACGTTGCGGGGATTTAGGATCCGCTCGACAAGGAGGTTGCTATAGGTGGTCCAAGGATGGGGCTTCATAGGGCCACCCCATTTGAAAAGGTGCGACACTTTTGGGCGGCATCGACAATATGGCCGATCGCCCGGTTGATCTCTTCTTCGGTAGTGTCGCGAGACAGTGTAAAACTTAAGGCGCTTTTCCCTTCGATCCCACAAGCGGCAAGAAGATGCTCGAGTTTTTGGTGACGTCCTCCTCCAAAGGAGGCAAAAACCCCCCGCTCTTTGAGGTGAAAGGTAAGGAGCTCACTCGTAACTCCTGGAAAAGAGATCACAGTTGTGTTGGGAAGGCGCTCCGCCTCTTTAAAGTGGACGGTTGCTTCGGGAATGGCCCGCACAATCCCTTCCTCGAGATGGTCTCTGAGGCGGGCGGTTTCCATACAAAGATGATCGAAAGAGGCGTCGAGCTCTTGAGTCGCGATGCCAAGTCCAACAAGCGCTGCAACATTCAGGTCAGTCCCTTCCATCCCTTCGGGAACGCTCAAGGTAAAGTCGACTCCCCTTTTCACAAGAAGGGTGCCACTTCCTTTGGGGCCATGGATCATCGTCCCCTCAAAGGTGAGGTAGTCGATCGGAAGTTCCTCAAACTTAAAGTAGAGTTTGCCTAAGATGGCAGAAGCATCGATATGGAAGAGGATCCCCTTTTCTTTGCACAGCTCAGCAAGTTCCCAGATGGGATGAATGACGCCGGTTAGAGCATTTGCCCAAGAAAGGGAGACCAACCCTGTTTTGGGGGAAAGGGCTTTTTCTAAGTTTTCACGGGTGACCTGCCCCTTTTCATTGAGAGGAATCTTCTTTTGGAAAAGGCCCAACTTTTCAAACTGCTCCCCTAGAAGGTGGATCGGCGCCTCTTCTAAATCGGTCGTGAGGATGTGGTTCTTCCCATTTTGGGCAATGTGATCGGCATAGGCGCTATGGTACACCTCTGAAATGGCGTGCCCCCCTGAAGGGCAAAAGTGGAGAAGGTCCCGCTTGCCAGCCCCCAGAAAGGTGCGGAGGGTGTCTAAGCTTCGGTTAATGGAGGTAAAAGGCTCTTTGCCTTGAAGATAGGGAGCGGTTACCGCGTGCCAGTGCCGCTTGGAAAAGGGGGTCATCTGATTGAAGAGGTAGTCGGAAGGACGCGCTAAGGTCCCATTATCGAGATAAATTGGCTCTTCCACTAGTCAAGCTCTTCTTTTATCCAGCGCTCTTTTTCAAAAGAGTAACAGAGCGGTTCCCCTGTAGGAATTTCAAGGTGGAGAACCTCATCGTTTGTCAGGTCATCGAGATACATCACAATGGAACGGAGGGAATTTCCGTGAGCCGAGATCAAGATATTTTTTCCCTTATTGAGGAGGGGAAGCACTTTTTTGGTAAAGTAGGGAATGGCCCGCTTGGCGGTCATCTCCAAACTTTCTCCGTGGGGAGGGGGAACGTCAAAACTCCGCCGCCAAATTTTTACTTGATCGGCCCCAAATTTTGCGCGGGTCTCATCCTTATCGAGCCCTTGAAGCTCTCCATACATCCGCTCATTGAGCTCCCAGGCTTTATAGACAGGAAGGCAGCTTTCCTCAGCCTTAGGATCGTAGATTTTGGCCCACTCCTCCAGCCTTCCCTCTCCTTCATGGAGGATTACAGGGGTTTTGCCGCTGTCATGCTCGCTCATCGCGATCATGGCGGTCATCTGGGCCCGCATGAGGGTGGAGATAAAGATCGCATCGAAGGGGATGCTTTTAATCCTTTTCCCCGCTTTTTGCGCCTCTTCGACCCCTACTTTACTTAAGGGGACATCGACCCATCCTGTAAAGCGATTTTTTTGGTTCCAATCTGACTTTCCGTGACGGAGTAAAATAAGTTTTGCCATATCCCCATTGTACCTTGGAGTGCTCCCTGCTGTCAATTCCCAAACAGGTGAGCCAATTGCAAAATTACTGATTAATCGATTTTTGGAAGATTTTTGCAAATTTTGCTGTTTGATGAAAACTCACATACCCTTTAAGGTAGGGTGTTTGCGCCAAACGGCAAAATTTGTGAAAAAAACCGAAAAGCGATCATCAGTAATTTTGCAATTGGCTCAGGTATATACCGCTTTTAGAACCCTGTTGAGCGCGATTAAAAACGATACCCAAACATGTTGCGACACCCAAAATAACTCCTTTCAACTTGTCTGCCATTAAGATAAATATTAAAGGGCTCTAAGCGAAATTCCCAGTGGCGGTATTTTCCAAAACGAAAGATAATTGGAATAGTGAGATCAAACCCTAAAACAGGATTTCCCCACCTTGTCCTTTTATTGACATCACCCCCAACAATTCCTTTTAAATTTAGGCCTAGGTTAAAAATGGAATTAAACTCATGGGTATATAGAATCCCAAAAGTTCCGTAAAGAACTGGTGTTAACGAAAAGCGTTTATAGCTATATGGGTAATCAGAGTACCAGTAACTATGTCTACGTCTTATCTTGCAGTAATTATTTCTAAAATCTCCAAAAACTCCTATTCCAACAATAGGCGTTAGAAAGTTCCGCATACCAAAATGATAGTTATATCCTAAATGAACCTCAGCCTCTCCAATGAATCCAAAGGGGCTTGGGTGATAACGAGCATTTTTATTGGTAACAGCCCAGGTTAACCAAGCATCAACCCCAACATGTAAAGCATCTAGTTTAGTCCGTTCGTAGCAGAGACGGACAAGATTAAAAACCACCATTCGGTTATTATAGTGATAGGAGTTGAAGGAGTTTGTTTCGTTTATTAAAGTCGGTGATGAACCAGCGTCTTCCTCTTTGGAAGCCTTTCCAGCAAAAGCTGTAGATATAGCCACCAGCATAAGAAATACCGTTCTAATAATCATTTTTTACCTTAATTCTTAACATCAAAGAAAATTACTTTAACTTAGAAAAGGCTTTTGCGTCAAACGCTAGCAATTACCAGAATTTATTTCTTCATGGGCCTTCATCCTCATCGACAATATTGCTAAGCTCTTCGTACTTTTCCTTTAACTTCAGGTAGTCATTATATTGCCCAAACTCTTCTGGCTTCTTGATCGCATCTATGAGAGTTTTACAAGCTTCTAAAACCTCATTTTTCAATTGGTATAAGGGGATTGTTATTTCCTTATGAATAATTTCTTGTTCGCCACACTCTTTACATCCTTCAATGAGCTTAATTTCACACTGACTATTCTCCTTCAATCCAACTGTAGCCAAGAAGGAACCTTCCATAAAACAAATCACGACAAAAGTTTCTTTTCCAGAGTAAAGATCTAAAATCTTTTCAATCCACCAAAGTAAAATGTCTAGCACAAAGTCGTACCACATCTCTTCAGGAAAGACATAACCGCTAACATTATAGAAAATAATACCGAAAAGATATCTTACAGATCCAGACTCTATAAGACTTTCTTCTTTTATAGAAATTTTGAATAAGCTATCTTTACTTATGTTCATTTGCCAATTGGATACGCTGTTTTAATTACTTTTTCTTCGAGATCGACCCACATTTTTATTTTCGTTCCCCTATATTCCCCTATCACTGCTACTCTACTTCCCTGAGTCTGAACTTTCTTTCCGTTTTTATATACTTGCCGGATGACTCTTTCAAGCTTATTAAGATCTATGTTCTTAGGAAAAAGGGTCTTATTAGATCCCGGAATTCTCCATCCTCCTTTAGCATGCCCAGACAGGATATGCTTTATGTTGATCTTTACTTTTCTCCAAGAAGGCAAATTAGCTGACTTTGTTGCTATTTTTTTAGCCTTACCAACATGGCTCATGGAGCTAGAAGATGCGCTGGAAAAGGACTGGGGCTTTTTAACCAGCCTCGCTGGAGGGCTATTTACTAAAAGGGGACGCTTTCCAAGAAGGAGTTGATCAACTCTTTGGGACGTTGGAGTCTTAATGACCCTCTTGGGAACCACTGATCTCCACCTGAGACCTTTAGCTACGTGGGAGCCTTTGGCTGTGCTTCCTGCTGGAATTAGAAACGGGAGGATGTGCTCACCAAAAAACTGCCCACTTTTATAGGCTGCGGAGTTTGGATCAACCTTGGGGTTAATCATGTTCACCCCTTTGGTGTAACCTTCAGAGACCTTTGAGCTAAGTAATTCAATTGACCTTTGGGTCTCTTCCTTTTGTTTTGGGCTTTGAATCATGCCATTGAGATCATTAGCAAGTAAGCTAATGAAACTCTTGCCTAAACGACCAGCTCCATGGATCATTCCTGCAATGGTATCAATTTTTGCCTGTAGGGGGTTATCGATGTTTTCATATGCAGCTTTTTTAACAAATCGATCAACCTTCGTGCATGCTTTTCTAACTTTCTCAGAAAACTCCGTCGTTCCTGTGGGACGGTGCTTCAGCTCTTCAAGAAATCCCTCAGGAGAGAAGGAGTGACCTTGCGGAAGGGGCATCAGCAGCCCGGGGGAACCATTGATCGGTTGGAAGTTACGTGTCGTGGTTGGCTGAGGCTTAGCAGCATAGTGCATTACGGCATCAGCTACGGCGCCACAGGCTGCAGTTAAGGGATCCGTAGAGGTTGAGGATTTGCTAGTCGAGGCGGAGCCTCTCGACTGATCAAGCACTTGCATGATGCGTTGGCTTTCCATTTCTTTTACTTGCTCCCAGCTGCAAGTTAAAGGCTTTGACGGAGAAGGAGGTTGATGGGTGCTATTGGGGTATTTAGGAAGAGAAGGTTTTGTATCATAGAGGGGCATTTCTATTTGACCGATCACTCCTCCACTAACATCTATCCCCTTCTCATCACACCAGTTAGCAAACTCACTGAGTTTGCGGTCCGATAACCGCCAAGCCTTGTACCAAAACCCATGCTCTTTGGGGTCCTTGATCTTTGGCATCATTTGGGCAGAAAGTCGCCCCCTTTCTACAGGGTCTAAGCCTTGGGTTTCTATGGGAGCTGTTCCTAGTTTGTTAATCTCTGTGAGGTAACTTGTGACTCGCTCTTTATTTTTAATGCGAGCCCCCTTAATCCTCCTACAGCTTTTGGAATCATTTTTTCCAGATACTTGGGGCATGTAAAGGTGAGGCTGAGGTGGAATGTTTTCTATTTTGACCCCCTGGTCTATCAACTGCTTCTGAGCATTAAAGCATTCCATCTCAAGGCTACTCTTAGAAATCTGGAAAAAGGTCCAGTCGGTTGCAACCTGTTTTGCCTCCTCTGCTGTCTTATACTTTCCAAGACTATGGGTTTTCCCTTTCTCATCGACATAGGAAAGATGGTGGTAGTGGGTGTCTCGGCGGTCAATTGGACGAGCAAGGTACCCTGATGGAGCTGTGATATGGGAAGGGGCTTTTTTATCGAGACCTGCTTGGTAGTTTTGTAATACCTTCTCATTATTTGCAATTTTTTCATGTACAAAGCTTTTTAGCCTATCTACGACCTTACTAGTTTTACTTGAGCTTATTACACGCTTGTGGTCCACACAAAGCCTTCCCTTATCATCTCTTATTTTAACCCGTAGCTCAGGCAACTGGAATTGTGGAGGCGTAGGAATATCGCTTGGATTTAATAGGTGTTCGTATCGTTTTTGTAGCTCATAGGCTCTTAGGTTCTGATTGTTTGTTTGATTAAAAAGATCTTCGAGCGCTTGGAGAGCTCCTCTAGCTTTGCTTTTGCTGGAAGAGGATATAATAGTTTTCTCAGAGTGGCCATTTTTATAGTAAACAACTTCATAGAAGCCATCTTCTTTCTTTAAACGAAATGACTGCTTATCCATTATTGGGGAGGCAACCATGAGGTGGGATTTGTCTAAAGGATTGTAAAGGTTGCCTTCAACACCCTTAATATCAGCTTCTAAGCGCACTAGGGTCACATTTTGATTATCTCTTTCCTTCTCTAGCTTCTCTAGCCTACCCTTTGCATAAACCCACTTTTGGTAGTCCGCCTCTTGCTTTTTTTTCTCTTCAGCCTTCTTGCATTCTTCTTTTAGGTTATTAAAAGTAGCCCTCGCTTCCAGCCACTCTTCTTTTTTAGCTCTTAGTTCACTAACAACCTGAGGATTTTCGACAATTCCAACACTCGATGCTTGCTCTTTTAGTTGGGCTAGTTCGCCTACCATCCGTTCTACAGCAGCCTTTTGCTGATCCTGCTTTCCCTTGCAACTAGCAAGGTGAGCCTTTGCTTTTATAAATCTTTTCTCAGCACGGCGCTTTTTTGCTTTGTCAGCTTTTTTGCTTTTCAGAACTTTTTCAAATTCCTTTTGCTTTTTATCAAATTTTTCCTGAGCCGCAACAACCGCTGATTCTTTATGATCGAGAGCTCTCTTTTCAACGGTTAACTGCTGTGTTTTTTCTGTAAGCTCTTTAATAAGAATAGGATCTACTGTCTCAATAACGGGAGGCAGGTCCTCTGCCTGATTATCCTCTTTTTTAGAAAGGACTTTTTCGATAAGCGCTCCTTGAAGGTCTACGTTTGTGACAAGTGCTCTCACCAGCCTTGTGACCCACATATCATCAACACCTTCTTGAGGAACGATCTCCTTTCCGAACTCCGCAACTAGCCCTCCCGCAAACGATTCGATAAACTGATTAATATCGCGCGTAGCCGCTCCTTTAACGAAGGAAGAGCCAATATTGATCAAAAAACCCATATCTCGCTCCACTCCTTTGGAGGTTGCTACAAGAGCCATTAGATCCACTCCGAGCGCAACACCCATCTGAGTCAGGTTCCCTCCCATGAGGCGAGCAAGACCAGAATTCGCTACAAGCTTTAGCCCTTGAATTGACTGGGACTTGCTTAAAGGATCAAAATAGAGACCTGCCGAATGAATCAATGATCTAGAAAGTTGCATCATTGCGGGCATCGGGTTGCCTGTAACAGCTGAGACACCACCAGATACAACCAGCTGAGAAACCTCTTCTTTTAAAGAGCTCTGGAGGCGCTTCAAAATCCATTTATCTTGCGTCCTTTGTTCCCCCGCTAATCGCTGTCCTATTACGTAATCTTCATAATCTTCGATCTTTGCAATTCTTTCGGTGAGTAAATCTTCTGAGCAAGGCTGACACCTAGAAAAGTGACAACCTTCATGGTAGATGATAATAGGATCTTTACTTAGATGCTGATTCACCATACTCATTGCAATGTTGCCGGTAGAGGTGATAACCTGAGTTTTTTTCCCAAAAAGGAGCGCCGCCAGCTCAACCTCTTGGGTGTTGAGATAAAAATCAGAGCTTTGAACCACAGTAAGATAATGCTGATATACCTTATCCAGGACAAAGGTTTCTTCAGCTTTAGACCTGTTATTCAAAAGCTTATCTTGGTGATACATCGCATTAAAAATAAGCGTCTGTTTCCCCTTTTCTAATAGAGAAAGAAAAACTTCTTTCTCAGGATCGATCAGGTCTAAAAGGTAGGTTTTATTTTCCTTGACCATTTTTAAGATCTGATGATCGCTTTTTCCCTTATAGCGGTCAGACTCTGCTGCAGCCTTGAGAAGTTTTCCCCGAATACTTTCTATTTCTTTTAGCCAAAGATCTGCTTCTGCCATCTTAAGCTTATGAAGCTCTTTTTGAAATCGAACGCCCAGTTCAAGATACTCTTGCTTTAGCTCATGCCCTTTTGCTGCAGCAAATAACATTTTAGCAGAAGGATCTTCAGAGCTTAAGTAGTTCACCAAAATCTGCCTGAGCTCTTCTTTGATAGCCTCTTTTTTTTCCTTTAGGTTCTTTATGAAGTCTCTTCTAGGGTCTCCATTGTAGCAATATTCCCCACCGATTTGTTCTCCCAAAAGGGCGTGAAGGGCACAGTCACCATCGGGCCGCGTCGGAAGCGCCACATAAGCTTTTCCCTCAAGCTTAAAAAGAGGGTAGAGTTTGCCTTCTTCAACGACAGGTTTTTGCTGTATTGCTCGAACATCCCCCTTTAACCACTCGATAAGGAAGAGTTTCGTATAGATCTTTTTTAAGGTCGGAAAAAGCGATTCTAACTCTATTTTTTTAGGAAAACATCGCCCTTTTGTACTTAAAAGCTCAAAAAACCGACGCTTAAATCCTCTTTGACCGTCAATAAGCTTGGTCAGTCTCTCAATTAAGTCGGTCGTTGGCCCTCGACCGGTTAAAACGACTGTATCTTCATTGATCTCCACATGGTAGGTGTACTCGTAACAAACATCCTTATAACCACCCAAACGCCACCCCAAGGCATCTGCAGCCTCTTGAACAAGAGCTTTGCTTCCTCGAGCTTTCTTGAAGAAGGCTTGGAATGTTTTTCGAAATAGCTCCCCATCCTTTTGTTCTCCCAACTCAAAAGCTTTAGAGTGACAAACCAGGTCGAACACTTCCTTTTCTAGCTCCTTAAGGTAGCCTTCGCTGATCTTTAAACGATCTTGAGCGCTAAAAAGCAAAGATTCCATATTTGTAAAAGGAGAAAAGGCCGAGCTAAACTTACTCGTTTCCTGCCGATAAACCCCCAAGAGGTGTGTATCCTTTTCTAGCCACGCGATAGCTAAAAGGTCACTATAAACGGCTCGAACCTCATCCGAACATTTAGAAAAGATCAGCTTGCAGATAATTTCAGGGAAATAACCACTATAAGAAGAGCTCCAGCTATCTAAGTTCGCCCCTTCTCTAAGCATCCGACCTTCTTTACGAAGCGCCTCGATAAAACGGCTCTGAAGGGTACTATCCGATAAAAGTTCCTTTAGCTGCTCCTTAAATCGTTCCTTTTTCCCCCAAACATCTACATAAAGCTGCGCCTCATCTCCATACCCAAGGTGAAATAACTGAAACCGATCGAGCAGCCCCGATGATGTTTTAGAAACCAGAGCATTTTTTCCCAAAATCTCTAGCCCAATACTTTCGGCTGTTTTCCCTTCTTGAAAAGCTCTAGACGAGCAAATCTCAATAGAAACCCGTTCCCTAAGATACTCTATTTCGATCAAGTTAACCTGAATACGGATATGGATTTGCTGACGAAGCAAGTGGTTGTAGCGCTCCTCAATCCTTCCCCATGAAGACTTCTGACGGGTTACACAAATGGTAGACATCTTTACCTTCCTACGTCAAAAAACACCTAAGTACGGTAACTCATTCTAAATTTAAAAGTCAAACAGGCGCAAAATTCATTAAGAATAAATAACTTACATAATAAATTGCATTATTCTGGTAGATCTTTTACAATGTTTGGCATGAAGTCAAATAGATTAAGTAAAATTTTAGCAGCGGCTGGTGTTGCCTCAAGACGGGGCGCCGAGGAACTGATTTTTGAGGGCAAGGTCCGGGTAAATGGGAAGGTTGTCACTGTCCCTCAAACCTTTGTTGACCCAAGCCAAGACAAAATCTATGTTGAAGACAGGCAAATTGCGGTCAGTGAAGAAAAGGTCTACTATCTCCTCAATAAGCCGCGCGGCTTCATCTGCTCTAACAAAAGGATGGGCCGGAAAAAATTGGTGATCGATCTTTTTGCAGGGCTAAAAAACCGCCTCTTTACGATTGGCCGCCTCGACCGGGACACAACAGGACTCCTCCTTCTGACAAACGATGGCCTTTTTGCTCAAGAGGTGATCCACCCCTCGAAAAATATTACGAAAGAATATCTGGTAAAAACGCAGCAAGAAATTACCCATGAACATTTAGAAGCCCTTTCTAAAGGGACCTTGATTGAGGGAAAGTGGATCCGCCCCGTCCGCGTGGGTAAAGTGCGGCGTGGCACCTTAAAAATTGCGGTCAAAGAGGGAAAAAAACGGGAGGTCCGCTTGATGGTTCAAAATGCAGGTCTCACCCTCCTCTCCCTTTCCCGGATCCGCATTGGAGATTTAAAACTCGGCCCCCTCCAAGAGGGAGAGTGGCGAGAGCTAACCGAAGAAGAACGCAACCTGATTTTTGCATGACAATACTGCAGATTGTTGCCGATGGCAATCCGGGGGGAGGAACGACATTTGTCCTAGAGCTGATGGGAGATAGCCCCCTCCTGACGCAAAAAAACTCCTATGCTGCAAAACTGACCTCAGCCTATGAGATCGATTTCTTTACTTCCCGCCTTGACTTAAGAATCCCCTTAAAAATAAATAAAGTGATCGATGAGGTCAAACCCGATTTGATCCATGTCCATGGAGGACGGGCCGCCTTTTTCTTAAGCTTTTGCAAAAAAATCTGCCCCATTATCTACACCGTTCATGGCCTCCATGGGATTTACCAAGGACTCCGCTTTAGTAAGTGGGCAGAGCGAAAGGCGATGCAAAAAGCCGACCTTGTCACCTTTGTCTCCCATGCAGAGGAGGAGCTTGCTCTTAGGCATAACCTTCTTAGAGGAGCCAACCATTGCGTGATTCCGAATGGGATCGATCCGAAAAAGCTGCCAAAGCGGAAAAAACCTAGGGAAAAACTTCTCGGTTTCATGGGCCGTCTTTGTGACCAAAAAGATCCCCTTTTTCTCCTTAAGGTGATGGACATTTTGGGACCGATGGGATACCACCTGCGCGTCATCGGTGGAGGAGAGTATGAAGAGGCGATGAGGCAAAGCCCTTATGTCACGGTAACGGGGAAACTTCCTCGAAACGCAGCATTAGAAAAGCTTGCCGACGTCGAAACCCTCCTCGTCCCTTCAAGGTGGGAGGCATGTGCCCTTGTTATTTTAGAAGGAATGGCCCTTGAAATCCCCATCATCGCCTCAAGAATTCCTGCTTTTGAAGAGGTTTTAAGTGGTGGCCCTTTTGGAACCCTGATCGATGAAAAAGATCCCCAAAAATATGCCGAGGCGGTCCTTGAAAAAAAGGACGATACTGCAGCGGCAAAAGAGCATTTCGAAAACCACTATTTGTGGGAGCGGTGTGTCAACTCTTATCGCTCTATTTTTCGTGATTTTAAAAAAGCGAATTGTTAAACTGCGGATTGTTAAAAACAAGTAGTAAGCCTGTGCGATCCACCATTGCTCGAATTTTTGGAAAGTCCCCTTTCCATCCCCTTCAAGCTCACATGAAGAAGGTGAGCAGCTGTATGAAAAAGCTCACCGAAATCTTCACCCGTCTTCAGGACAAAACCCCCGAAGAGGTTGAAGCGCTTGTCAAGCAGCTTTCCAAGCTGGAGCATGAGGCCGATCTGTCTAAAAATGATATCCGGAACCATCTTCCTAAAAGCCTCTTTTTACCCATAGACCGGGCCCAGTTCTTGGATATCTTATCGATTCAAGATAGTATCTCTGATAAGGCAGAGGATATCGGTCACCTTCTGATGCTCTACCCCACAAAAGAGCTTGGTGATCTGTGTGATCACCTCCATCAGCTTTTTGAAAAAAACATGGAAGCTTTCTGGGATACACGGAGTGTGATCAAAGAGCTCCATGAACTGGTTGAGTCTTCTTTTGGAGGGATCGAAGCGGAAAAGGTAAAGACGATCATCGAAAAAACCTCTCGGACAGAGTATGAAGCCGACAAGTTGAAACATGCGCTGATGAAAGAGTTTTTCAAGACAGCAGAAAATGTCAAAACCCCTGTCTTCTACCTCTATACCCGCCTTGTCGAAGAGATTAATCAGATTTCACATATTTCAGAAAAATTAGCAAACCGTATTCGGATGATCTTGGAACTAAAATAATATGTCCGTTGCTGTCATTTTAACGATCCTTGTTTTGCTTGCTGGGTTCTACATGGCGTGGAACATCGGTGCCAACGATGTTTCCAACGCAATGGGAACTTCGGTGGGATCGGGCGCGCTCACCCTCTTTAAAGCGGTGATCATTGCAGGCGTTTTAGAGTTTTGCGGCGCCTTCTTCTTAGGGGGCAATGTCTCCAAAACGATGCAACAGGGGATCGTCAACCCCGATATTTTTGCCCATGACCCCCGGATCCTCCTCTACGGAATGCTTTCGGCGCTGATTGCCACCGCAGCGTGGCTCCAGGTCGCTTCCTATTTTGGATGGCCCGTTTCAACCACCCACGCGATTATCGGCGCTCTTATTGGCTTTGGCGCTGTGGCTGGTGGTATCGGCGCCGTTCAATGGGGCGAAGTGGGCCAAATTGCCTTGAGTTGGGTCATCTCTCCAGCACTCAGCGGACTCTTTGCTTTCCTTATTTTCAGCACCCTCCAGCGAAAAGTTCTCTTTGCGATGAATCCGATCCATGCCACCCGTCGCCTTATTCCCGTGCTGGTCTTTACCCTCCTCTTTGTCTTTGCCCTCAGCACCCTTACCAATGGACTTGGCTCCTTCCACATCGAGCTTAGCCTCGCTAAAGTTTTGCTAATCGGAGCAGGAGCAGGAACTATTGGTGGAGTGATTAGCATGCTCCTCCTAAAGAGAAAAAAATTCCCCCAGACTCAGGCGGTCTCAGCAAACACTTCCCAGCAAGTCTTTAGCCTAAATAAAGCTGTCCGCCATCTCAAAAGGGTGAAGTTCACTAGTAAAGGAGAGCGGCGTGAAGAGGTGGGACGAATCCTCCGCGATGTGGAGGATTATGCTGAAGAGGTGCGAGAACACTCGAACCTCTACACCGCTAGCTCTGACTATAAAATCGTGGAGAAGATGTTTGCATCCCTTCAGATTATGAGCGCCTCGTACATCGCCTTTGCCCATGGGGCAAACGATGTGGCCAACGCAATCGGCCCAGTGGCTGCCGCTCTTGATATCATCCGAAAAGGGGGGCTTTCCCTCACCGCCCATATTCCCGCCTGGCTCCTTGCCATGGGAGGGGTTGGCATTGTTGTGGGACTTGCGACCTGGGGATGGCGGGTGATGGAAACAATCGGCCGAAAGATTACCGAGCTCACCCCAACACGGGGTTTTAGCGCCGAGTTTGGAGCCGCGATCACCATCCTTGTCGCCTCAAAACTAGGCCTTCCGATCTCAACGACTCACTGTATCGTGGGAGCGGTTCTTGGTGTAGGTCTCGCGCGGGGACTTTCTGCCCTAAACCTCCGCACCCTCCGCGATATCGTCCTTTCCTGGGTGATCACCCTTCCCTCTAGCGCGATCGTCTCGATCCTTGTTTTCTATCTGATCCGGGCGATATTTGGTTAGTGGTTATTCGAACTACAATAGCAAAATTTTTGCCGGAAATGTAAACGCAATTCCTTTTAGCTCTTCTTCTTCTCGCCTTCTTTGAGCATCCCTTTCCTTCATCATCTCATCCTGCTCATCTATACTTCCAATAGTTCCATCTGCAACAAACCCAAGTCCAGTAGTAATCATAGATCCACCAATTGCTGGATTAACAGCTGCAACAATTGCCCCAGTTCCCACCAGAATGGCACCGATTACAGCTTTAATTTTCCATCCTCTCTTGCATAAAACAATAGGCAAAGCACTCTTACACTTGGAAGTTTTAAAGAGGGTGCTTTCAATCTGACTTAAACATCCATAAAAAAGGTATGAAATAGAATAAGACATTCCTTCAGCTAAGGCTGAAGGAAAATGTTCTTCAAACAAGTAAGTTGCTTCTTCCAAACAGGAATCCCTGAGAAGTAAAAAAGCACGACATATATTTACAGTATGAAAATCCTCTGCATAACCTGCCTCCCATGCATTTAGAAACCTATGAGCTTCTACAAAACGATCCTGAACAACATGCGTAGCAAAGTCACTCAACAACTCATCTTTGGTACTTCCAAATAGACAAAGAGGAATCAAGAGGACAAAGAAAAAAAAGTTAATCATATCGAAAACTCTATTTTAAAGAAATATAGCAAAACAAAAAAAGTAATTAAAAAAAAGGCAATAGCATCCCGCACATTTTTGAATGTTTCTTTCTTGGGGTGGAACTTTAATAAATACATTGCCCTGCAAAGACTTCCATAAGCAATGAAGAATCCAAAAACTCTGAATACAACTTTTAATATGTCTGATGCTTCCATAACTCCATGCATTTTTTAGCGGCTTTAAAAGAAACCACTATCTTATTTTCTGGAAAACTTGTCAATCCAAAATTTTAGTTGCAGGAGCCAATTGCAGTGCGCCACGAGGCGCACTGCAATTGGCTCACAGGGTTAAAACTTGACCTAAGACCTCAGCTTCAATATATAAAACAAACTATGGACCCCATAGAGTTACAAGCAGAGACTGTCGCCCAGAAAGTGCGCCACTACCTCATCACCACGATGGGGCGGACGGCTGATGAAGCCAATGACGAGGAATTTTACCGCGCTTTTTGCACGTCGCTTCGTGAAGAGATTATGATCAACTGGACGGCAACGACCCACACTCTAAAGAAAAAAGGGCTCCGGAAGCTCTACTATCTCTCGATGGAGTACATGCCGGGGCGCCTCTTTGGAAATAATATTACCAACCTCAATGCCGAAGAGTTTATCAAACGGATCTTGAAGAGACTGGGTCGCGATATGACCACCATCATCAACATGGAGCATGACATTGGGATCGGGAATGGGGGCTTAGGACGACTCGCCTCTTGCTTTATGGATTCGCTTGCCACCCTTCAGTACCCGGCGATGGGGTATGGGATGCGTTATCAGTATGGGATCTTTGAACAGGAGCTGATCTGCGGTGTTCAAGTGGAACGTCCCGACTGTTGGCTTTTGACCCCCAATCCGTGGGAGTTTCGGCGGGACACTCACGCCGTCCCTGTCCAGTTTGCTGGGAAGCCGGTAAAGCGGACCAATAGCCACGGCGATGAGGTTTACGATCTGATCGATTGTGAGGAGGTACGGGCCCTCCCCTATGATCTTCCGATTATTGGGTATAGCGATAGTCCCGACTTTTCGGTCTTAACCCTCCGCCTCTGGTCGACAAAGGAATCTCCCCGCAACTTTCAACTCCAAAGATACAATGCAGGGGAGCTGGGGCAAGCGAGTGAAAATACGAGTCTGACCGATGTCCTTTATCCGAATGATAACCACGACGCAGGAAAACGGATCCGTCTCAAGCAAGAGTTTTTGCTTGTCTCCGCCTCCCTCCAAGATATCGTCAACCAATATAAGGAAGTCCATCCTAACTTTGATGGCTTTGCCGATGCGGTCCGGATCCAGATTAACGATACCCATCCCGCCCTGATTATCCCAGAAATGATGCAGCTCCTCACCAAAAATAATGACCTCCCCTGGGGAAAAGCGTGGGAGATCATCCGCACCTGCTGCGCTTACACCAACCACACCGTCTTAAAAGAAGCGCTCGAAGATTGGAATGCCCAACGATTGGGCGAACTTCTTCCCCGCAATTACTCGATTTTAGAGCGGATGAATGGTGAGTTTTGCGCTGAAGTGAGAAAAACGTTTCCCGGAGATGAAGAGCGAGTCCGCCGGATGTCGATCATCGAAGGGGGACAGGTCAAAATGGCGAACCTTTCGATCTATGGCTCCAACAAAGTGAATGGGGTGGCGGCTCTTCACACCGAAATCCTTAAGGCCTCCCTCTTCAAAGACTTTTACGAAATGTACCCCGATAAGTTTGTCAATGTCACCAATGGGGTGACACAAAGGCGGTGGCTCCTCCACTGCAACCCCCTCCTCAGCGCTTTCCTCGAAAAGCGGATCGGAAAGGGATGGATTACAAATTTCGAAGAGATCGCTAAGCTCAAAGACTTCGCCTCCGACCCTGAAACACAACAAGAGTTCCTTGCCATCAAGCGGAAAAACAAAGAGCGTCTCCTAAAAATGATCGAGGAGGATATGGAGTTTCGGCATGGCCATGGAAAAAATTTTGCCGAGGAAAATTTCCTCTCCGCTGACGCCCTTTTTGATGTTCAGATCAAACGGATCCATGAATATAAACGGCAGCTGATGAAGGCTCTTCACCTTCTGATGGTCTACTTCGAGATGAAGGAAAACCCCGACTCTCACCGCATTCAGCGCTTTGCGATGATCGGAGGGAAGGCGGCTCCTGGCTACCACGTTGCCAAGTCGATCATCCGTCTCTTCTACTGTCTTGGGCGAACGATTAACAGAGATCCCGTTGTGGGGAAAAAGCTGAAGGTGATCTACCTCGAAAACTACAACGTCTCTAAAGCAGAGGTGATCATCCCTGGAACCGACCTTTCGGAGCAAATCTCCACCGCCGGAATGGAAGCTTCTGGAACGGGGAATATGAAGTTCTCGATCAACGGAGCGCTCACCATCGCTACCGATGATGGGGCTAACGTCGAAATGCGGCAACAAATTACCGATGAGTGGTGGCCCTTTATGTTTGGAGCGAGCTCCAATGAAAACCTCGAGATGCGCCGCTCCCACAGCTATAATCCTCTTGACGTTTACACCAGTGAACCAAAAATCAAGCAAGCGGTCGACGCCCTTAAGGACCGCTCCCTTGTCGAAAATGATGCTGAACATGAATCGCTCATGGCCGTTTACCGAAGCCTCCTTGAAGGGATGACCCCCGATGCTTTCTTCGTTCTCAACGATCTCATGGCCTACTATGAAACCCAGAAAAAGGTTGAGGAGCTCTATCAAGACCCCAACCGCTGGGCCGAGTTTGCTCTCCATAATATCGCCGGCATGGGAGCTTTTTCCGCTGATGTTTCGATCAAAAACTATGCCGAAAAAATCTGGGAGATCAACCCCTGTCCTCCCGATCCAAAAGAGCTTAAGCAGGTCCGCAAAGAGTATAGCGAACACGACCGGTGTCGGGTTATTCCTTCTTGACGTCTGGTGTAAAATTTTTCTTTTTAAAAAACTCGAAGTCGCTTAATATTGGTTTTTTTAAAACCACGGGCTACAAAGATGAAACGTACTATTTTATTGATCTCTATACCTATCTTAGTCATCCTTATTGGGTTTTTTGCTCTCGATAAGAAACAAACCGAGAAAAAAAACATCCTTAAGATTGCACTCCCTTCTGACATCCAATCATTTCATCCCGCAAGGGGACATGATAATAACTCTACGCATGTCACAAAAATGTTGTTTGAAGGGCTCATGAGAAAAGATGAAAATGATATTCCCCAACCAGCCGTCGCGCGCAAAGTGGATATTTCCAAAGATAAGAAAACTTACACCTTTCACTTACGAGATTGCAAGTGGAGTGATGGTACTGAGATCACCGCGCATGATTTTGAATACTCCTGGAAAAGTGCACTTAATCCGAACTCTAGGTTTGTCACGCAGGTTCCTTATTTTTTTTATTGCATAAAAAATGCAAAAGCTTGCCTTTCTCAGGAAAAACCTATTGATGCTTTAGGTGTTAAAGCGATTGATGATAAAACTCTTTCTGTAGAGCTCGAATATCCCTCTCCTTACTTTCTAGAAATTACAACAATCACTTTTTTACTCCCTATCCCAAAACATATTGCAGAAAAAGACCCCGAGTGGCTCAGCAAGCCAAACCTAGTTTGCAATGGTCCCTTTAAGTTAGATAGTCGACGCCATAACTCAAAAATTTCTCTCTTAAAAAACCCTCTTTATTGGGATCAGGAGCACGTCTATTTAAATGGGATCAATATATTTATTATCCCAGATACACTCATTACCCTGAATATGTTTGAAAAAGAGCAACTGGATTGGGTGGGCTCCCCTTTTTTCAGAATATCTTATGATCTTTCTTTTGATATTCTTAGCGAAAAGCTTGACGACGCTCTGATTTACTGGTTTTTCATCAACACCGAAAAATATCCTCTCAATAACAAAAAGCTTAGAAAAGCCCTTTCCTATGCAGTGAATCGTCAAAGTATTGTGAAAAGTGTTTTTAACGACTTAGGCAACCCAGAAATGTCGGCACTCTCCCCCCCATTAAAATTAACCGACCGCCCCTATTTCAAAGATAATGATACACAGTTAGCGCAACAGTTTTTTCAAGAAGCTCTTGATGAGCTTGGAATCACAAGAGAAGAGCTTCCTGAGATTGAGTTGAGCTATGCTGTAGGCTTTGAAATTCACCATCGGATCGCACAAGCGATTCAAGATCAATGGAGAAAGGTCTTAAATATTAAAAATGTCTCTTTAAGAAGAGAGGAATGGGGCGTCTATTACAACCGAGTCTCCGAAGGAGACTATGACTTAGGGTTTATGGGATGGAATCCCTACTGTCTAGATCCCTACTTTTTCATCGAAGTTTTTAGAAAAAAAGACGATATGATGAATAAGTCCAACTGGGAAAATGAAGCATTCAAGCGTTTGCTTGATGAAGCAAACCACGTTTTAGATGAGACCGAAAGAGCAACGATATTGATGGAAGCAGAAAAAATTCTAATGGATGAAATGCCCATCATTCCCATCTGCTCGTTAAATAAGCGGTTTGCCAAAAATCCCAAATTAGCGGGTGAGGCTTTATCTCGACTACAGTCTGTCGATTTTAAATCAGCCTATTTCACATCTTCTAATTAAGTTCCCACTTGGCAAGGAGCTTGTCTAACGTGCCATCATCCTTAAGCTTATCAAGCCCCCGGTTGAAGATCTCGACGAGCTCAGTATTGCCCCCATCGAGAGTGATAAGGCGCAGACCCGCATCATCAAGGGGGGGCATCGCGATTTTCACCTGTCCATGATAGAGATCGCGGATGTAGCTGGTCGCCTGCAGATAGTTAATAAGGACACCGTCGAGCTGCCCAGAGAGAACTTCATCAAGTCCCTCGGGAATCACTGTGTAATATTGGATAATCACGCCAGGAAATTTTTCGATAAGAATCGCTTCGTTAGCAAAAGAGTCGACAGCAATTTCTTTCCCATCGAGCGAGCGAATCTTCTCCTCTTCTCGAATAACGAGAACGGGGCCGGTATGGAGAAAGGGATCAGAAAAGGTATAGGTCTTACCCCAAAAAACCCGAGGGGTAAGCGAAGAGAGCATCCCATCATAGTCTCCCTTTTCAAGCCCTAAAGCCAAGTTATCCCAGTCCATCCGTATCTTTTCAAAGAAGACGCCCTCTTTATGAGAGATGGCCCGAAGAAGCTCACTTGAAAAGGCATAGATATTGGGCTCTTTTCCCTGTAGATCAAGGGGAAACCAGCTCGGATCAATCGCAATGGTATAGCTCTTGCCTCTGCTAGTCGTTCCACACGAAACAGCAACCATCAAAATAAAAAAGAGGAGGAAGTAACGCTTTATCATATGGTTTGATTATATGTTAAAACAACCCAATTAATCAACAAAACCTAAGCCTTTACTTTTTTCTTTCGACGCGCTTTGGGCACCATGGATCGACTTTTTTTAGTCCCTTCCTCACGAACTTCTAACTTGGGACGCCTCTTCCGTTTGCTATAGCTTTTAATTCTTATTTCTATATCGCTTCCTAACATGCACACAAACCTCATGAGCCTGTCTAAAGAATACTTACTTAAGTTCCCCCGAGTAACACCGGAAACCTTAGACCGTTCAATGCCAAGGATTTCAGCCGCTTCTTTTTGAGTAAGATTCCGAGCTTTAATGGTTTTGTAAATCTGTCTTGCTAGTTTAGATTTAGCCAAAGCCTCTTCAGGGTTTTCAAAGCCTAGATCTTTAAAAAGATTTCCACTTCCTGTATGAAATTCCACTGTTTTTTCTTTCATCTTGCATAAGAGTATAATTGATATTAAATTTATAGACAACTTCCCAAAACTATTTCTTAAGTAATCGGAGGCCATTAAAAACAACGAGGAGGGAAGCACCGGTATCAGCGGCAATTGCCATCCAGAGGGAAGCCAGGCCAGCAACGGCAAGGGCGAGGAAAACCGCTTTAAGGGCGAGGGCAAAGGTAATATTTTGCTGGATGATCCTAAGGGTCCGACGAGAATGACGAATGAGCCACGGCACTTTCGAGAGGTCATCGGCCATCAGCGCGATGTCAGCGGCTTCGATCGCGGCATCGGTCCCCATCGCTCCCATGGCAATCCCAAAGTTGGCAGCTGCCATGGCCGGGGCATCGTTGACCCCATCACCGATCATCGCAACCGTGGTCCATTTTTCTTTGAGCGCTTCGACTGCTTTGACTTTGTCTTCGGGGAGGAGCTCAGCTTGGGTGGCATCGACACCGGTCAGGCGGGCGATCGCTTCGGCGGCGGGCTTGTTATCGCCTGTAAGCATCGCGACCTCTTCGACCCCTGCCTTTTTGATCTCTTGAATGGTGGCAGCGATCTCTTTGCGGGGTTCATCGGCAACGCTAATGAGACCACAAATATGCTTGTCATTTCCAATGGCGATAATCGAGTGGCCCGCATCTTCAAGCTCAAGGGCCATCTGATGAATCTCGGGGGTTTCTTGGTTCATCTCATGCATAAAACGGTGACTGCCGATCCAATAACGGGTCCCCTTAAAAGTCCCTTGGGCTCCTTTTCCTTTGGTAATCTGAAAGTCTTCGGCTCGATCGGGTTTGATCCCTTTTTCAGCAGCATATTTGAGGATGGCGCGGGCAAGGGGGTGTTCGCTGGGTGCTTCAAGAGCAGCAGCTCTTTCGAGAAGTTCTTCTTCGGTGTGGTTGTTTAAGGGGATCACCTTTTGCACTTCGGGACGGCCATAGGTGAGCGTTCCCGTTTTATCGAGGGCAAGCGCGCGGAGTTTTCCCGGCATTTCGAGGAACATCCCCCCTTTGATCAAGACGCCTGCACGGGCAGCTGCGGTGAGTCCGGAGACGATGCTTACAGGTGTCGAGATCACAAGAGCGCAAGGACAAGCAATAACAAGGATCACGAGGGCGCGGTAAAACCAAGTAGCCCACTCCCCTCCAAAAAGAAGAGCTGGGACAAGGGTGGTGAGGATCGCAATCCCAATCATAATAGGGGTATAGATCTTGGCAAATTTTTCGACCCACTGCTGGGATCCAGCGCGGCGAGACTGCGCCTCTTCAACAAGGTGGATGATCCGGGCAAGGGTGGTATCGTTGGGATCTTTCGTGACAAGGCACTCGATCGCTCCCTCCTCGTTGATCGTCCCGGCATAGACGGTATCTCCCTCTTCTTTGGGGATGGGAACCGACTCGCCAGTAATAGGAGCTTGGTTGATCGAGGTGCTCCCTTTTTCAACGACTCCATCGAGAGGCACTTTTTCTCCGGGACGAACAAGGATCCGAGCACCCACTTTCACCTCTTGGGCAGGACGCTCTCCCTCGCCGATGACATGGGCGGCTCTTGGGGAAAGATCCATCAATGCACTGACGGCGCGGCGGGCCCGGCCCACACTCCAATGCTCAAGAAGAAGGGCAACAGAAAATAGAAAGGCCACAGTCGCTCCTTCAAGCCACTGATCGATAAAAACAGCCCCGATCATCGCAATGATCATGAGGAGATTCATGTCAGGCTGCAACCTTTTGATCGCAAGGAGTGCTTTGGGAACGACGAAGTAAGCCCCAAAAACCATCGCTGCGAGATAGATCCAATCGGAGGTTTTGTCTCCTTGGATATGGAGAAAAATGGCAACGGCTAAGAGAAGGCCGCTAAGCGCTGTGGTGACAAGACGGCCAGATTTAAGCCAAAACCCTTCTTTTTCAAGCTTTTCCCGTTCGCTCCAGAGAATCGCCTCCATCCCGGCCTCTTTGACCCACTGGGAAATCTGATCGCTCGTCACCTTGTCGGGATCGCAGGTAACAGTCATTTTGGCGTTTAAAACATCAAATGCTAGATCAGAAATCCCTTCCCGCTTGGCAAGGGCTTTTTTTAAGATGGAGATTTCTTCAGCGCAGTCAAGACCGGCCACTTTGAACACAATACTCATAAGTTTTCATTTTAAACAGAAAACCCTTATAATTCCTATAATGTCAACTACTCCTCCCTAAAGGAAGGGGTATCCGCATCGATATTTTGATGAAAAAAGTTTCCATTTTTTTAGTCGTTACAGCTCTATTAACCTCAGTTTCGGGTTTAGTTTGCTTAGCTCCAGAGGGAGTTTTGCTTAAATTTTCTTCTTTTGGATCGAAGGTAAGGGTCTAAATGGCCCTTTCCGAGATCACAAAGGAGAAAAGAAAGCTAAAATCCCCTGAGGCTGAGTGAAATAAACCCGAAACTGAGGTTATTAGCATCTTATAGGGTAACTCTTAAGAATGAGCTCGAGTTTATCAATCAGTGGTTTAAGATGGTTTTGATCTATGTCAAAGAGAAATGAGTGCTGTTGATAGCAGTGATCAGGGGTTATCGCAACCGATAACTCACACTGCCCACCATTACCCATTTCTAATTCTATGCTGAGATAAGGCTCCATACACTCTAAAGATGCCTTTCTTGATAAGGAGGTGTGCATCTCCTTACACCCCTCTAGCCAGCTATTAAGTTCCGGAAGGCGTAGATCGACCCTTCGGTTTGGACGATAGCAAAAGGTGTTGTGCAACATGCCGTCACCACGATCCAGTTTCCATCCCAGTAGTCATCTGATTTAGGGAATTCACAGCCATGAACCCATAGCTCAAAGCCCCCAATGGAAAGGTCTGGCTTATGCAATTCTTTTTCAGGGAGAAATCTTGTCATTTTACAGGCCTAAGGATTGGTAAAGGTTCCCAGATGATAAAAGGCTTGATCCTTCGCTTGTAGCGCCCTAGGTCATCGAAATAGAGTACGTCATGGACATCTTCGTGCTCATGAAAGTGTTGGTTTGCCCTGTGCAATGAGTCATGACAGGGGACGATGCCGAAATTATCTCGGGCAAGGAGCCTTTTATAGACACCTTCTGCATCGCTAATGGTAATGGGCAGGCCAGCTTGGTGAATCCCCAAGAACATGCAAATGGCTTCTTTTAGTCGTCCAATCGAAGCTCCGACAACGCAGACTGTAAAGCCTTCGTCTCTATAGTAGGGGCGGGAAACGCTAAGATCGATATGGGTTGTGTTGCCACCTCGTTTGATTTCCCAAGGGTGACCACCCCGGTCCTTTTTGGGGTGTTTGCCATCGATCCAGTCAGCAAACTCGGTTTTTGAGTTGGGATCAATTTCTAAAAGGCCCTCGTCACGCCCATCAGCATAACACTCATACATCTTCCGCCCAGTCATGCTTTTATCGATATGATCTTCTTTCCGTTTACCTGCAATGTAGGCAATTTTACAATACTCAAAATAGTCATTCACCGTCATGTCTTCTCTAATCGTGAGATCACGATCACGAAAATACCCCTCTTCAAAAAGGCGAATAAACTTTTTGGTTTTTGCTTTCCCTAGCTCTTTGTCGATGTGATAGATGTCTGAAAGGGAAGCTTTAACTAGGGAGCTTGGGACAATTCCGTACCGACGATTAAGGGGGTAGGCCTCATACACCGCCTTGGCGGCTTTGATCCAGTCTCTTTTTGTAAACTTCAGCCACTCACGTGCGGAGGTGATGAGGTGATTCCAAACTTTAGCGGGATCTTCACTCCCGTCGTCATAGGAGCTAAAGCCAAAGGATGATCCAGCTCGGACGCACTTGTTTTGCTCAATCTCCAGATTACAAAGCTCGCCATCTATGTGGAACAGGTAAAAGGTTCCATAAGACTTCATGATCCTGATATGGTGGTATTTGTTTTTCTTATCGGGAAATAAGATATCCCAAATGCGATCAACCGATGAGATTTGATACTGAAACTGCATCACCTCTTCTACTAAGGCATAGACATTCTCTTCAAAATTCCCTTTCATAACCACACTCTATCGACTTCAAAACAAGAATTTTATCACAGATCCTCTTGAATGAAAAGCTTTTTTTAGTGTATACTTTCTTTGAGTACCAAAGGAGTATTCTATAAAAAACGAATCTATTAACCGTCTTGTCGTTTTTGAAGATAAAAAAAATCCGCCGCATCTTTCATAATGGGGAGTGGTATTTCTCTGTTATTGATGTTATTAGTATTTTAACTGGAAGTTCAAACCCGAATTGGTATTGGCCTGAATTAAAGAAGAAAATTATTGAAAATGAAGGGTTTATTCAGTCTAAAAAAAATTAGGCCTTGTTCACCTTTTCGCATTGTGACAAGAAGCTGTCACAACAAGTTGTCTCTCAAAGAGAAGAGACCATCTCTACAGTGAGATGAATCTAGGGT
>NZ_JAAEJV010000021.1 GCF_015356785.1 Candidatus Neptunochlamydia vexilliferae
GATCATGTAGGAGCAATGAATATTTTAGCCCGAGGACTATCGGGTCTTAGCCTGTGGAGTGAGTCTATAGATCTCACATTGAAGCAGGAACCAGCAGGGGTTAGCGATAAGAGCCTGCTCCTAGGGTGTATTTAGACAACCTGGGAATCCTCTTCCTTTAGGGAGAGGAGGATGTCAAGCATTATGTGTAAATTATGTTAAACATGCAAAGAAAATTTCACACTGTGAATAAATCAACCTTTCCGTTATAGTAAGAGGATGTACCCTCCAGAAAAAATTCGTAATATTGCGATTATAGCCCATATTGACCATGGGAAAACCACTCTGCTCGACGCCTTGCTTCAGCAAGCAGAAACCTTCCGAGCAAACGAAGCCATCCCCGAGCGGGCGATGGACTCCTACGAGCTTGAAAAAGAGCGGGGAATCACCATTTTTGCTAAACATACGAGCCTTTTTGTCGATGAATGTAAGATCAATGTGATCGACACCCCCGGCCATGCCGACTTCTCAGGAGAGGTCGAGCGGGTACTCGGGATGGTTAACTCGGTTCTTTTGATCGTCGATGCAGGGGAAGGGCCCATGCCTCAGACCCGCTTTGTCCTATCGCAGGCGCTGAAGATGGGAATCAACCCAATCGTGGTTTTAAATAAGATCGATAAGCCCCACGCCGACCCCGAAAGTGCGCTCAATAAGACCTTTGATCTCTTTGTCGAGCTCGGAGCCAATGATGAGCAGCTCGACTTTGCCTACTGCTACGCTTCAGCGGTTGGGGGATACGCCTTTATGAAAGAGGGAGATCCGCAAGAAGATATGCGCCCCCTTTTCGATCTGATTATTCACAAAGTGCCCCACCCTCCTGGAAACTTGGAGGTTCCCTTTTTGATGCAGGCAAGCACCATTTCTCATAGCGACTTTTTGGGAAGGCAGGCAACAGGACGGATTTTAGAGGGAGTGGTTCGGAAAGGAGACTCCTTTACCCTCGTCGAAAAAAGTGGTCACCCCACTAACCACAAAGTGACCCGGATCGATGGCTACCATGGACTGAAGAAGGTGGAACTCGAAGAGGCGGGTGTGGGCGATATCGTGAGCATTTCGGGAGCGCCCGATGTGATGATTGGCGATACCCTGTGTGATCCTGGCCATGTCCATCAACTTCCCCTAATTGAGCTGGGCGAGCCTACCCTTTCCGTTGAAATTTCGGTGAACTCGGGCCCCTTTGTTGGACGGGATGGAAAGCATGTGACGATGAATAAGATCCGTAACCGCCTCCTCCACGAAAAGAAGTCAAATATCTCCTTAAACGTCGAAGAGATTGAAGGGCGGGAAGATGCGATCCGTGTTGCAGGACGGGGAGAGCTTCATCTCTCCATTTTAATCGAAGCGATGCGGCGAGAAGGGTATGAATTTTTAGTGTCCAAGCCGCGGGTGATTCTAAGGGAAAATAAAGAGCCTCTCGAACATGTGCATATCGAGGTGCCCGATGAGTTTTCAGGGACGGTGATCGAAGAGCTCAACCGCCGTAAGGGGGAGATGCGCAATTTTCATACAAATGAGCACAACATCACGACAATTGAGTTTAACCTTCCTACACGCGGACTAATTGGCTACCGGAATGAGTTTTTGACCGTGACGCGAGGGTTGGGGATCTTAACCTCGGTCTTCGATGCTTACGGCCCCTATCGAGGAGAAATTCCCGGGCGAAAAAATGGGGCGCTTGTCTCGATGAACCAAGGAAAGGTCACCGCCTATGCCTGCTTCAACCTCCAAAGTCGAGGGACGATTTTTGTGACGCCAACCGATGATGTCTATGAGGGGATGATCATTGGAGAAAATAGTCGAGATAATGACCTTGTTGTCAACATCACTCGGGAAAAGCAGCTCACGAACGTCCGTGCTTCTGGGAGCGACGAGAGTCTTACCCTCACGCCACCAATGGTTTTTACCCTGGAACAAGCGATCGACTTCATCCAAGACGATGAGTTTGTTGAGGTGACCCCCAACCACATCCGTTTAAGAAAACGGGTTTTAAAAGAAAGTGAGCGAAAATCTTCTCGTAAATAATTGGATAATTACTTAACGTGACACTAAGTTCTGCTTTCGAAATTTATGGCTAAGGGATTCAGAGGAGGTTTTCTTGAAACTTGCGATTTTTTTGCCGAATGTAAATAGTCGGGCGCTATTTTTGAGGCAAAAAAATCGCAAGTTTCTGAAAAGATCCCTGAAGACCTAGCAATAAATTTCGAGAGCAGAACCTAACACAAGGTGTCCTATGTTGATTGAGCGATTCGAAGAAAAAGGGCTCTCCCACTATTCCTATGCCGTTGGAGATGCCGAAAAGGGGCAGATTGCCATTATTGACCCCCAGTTTGATGTCGATGTTTATTTAGACTATGCTGAAAAACACCGTCTCGTTATCTCCCATGTTTTTGAAACCCATATCCATGCTGATTATATTTCTGGAGCCCGCTACTTAGCTGCTCGAACCAAGGCGACCCTTGTCCTTTCGGGTTACGACAAAGGAGAGAAATTTGAAGTGGGCTTTCCCCATAAGGAGTGCTTCAATAAAGATACGTTTCATTTAGGGAATGTCAATCTAGAGGCCCTCCATACTCCAGGCCATACCCCTGAACACCTCTCTTTTCTTGCTTGGGTAGCGGGGGAGCCCAAAGCCCTTTTTTCAGGAGACTTCCTTTTTGTGGGTTCGGTAGGACGTGCAGATGTTTTAGATGATAAAGAAACGACTTTTCTTGCTAAAAAGCTTTACCAGTCAGTGAAAACAACGCTCAAAGGGCTTCCCAATCACCTTCCTATTCTACCTGGCCATGGCGCAGGCTCCTTATGTGGTGGGGGAATGCTTTCCCAACCCTCCTCGACCCTCGGACAAGAACGGCTGACCAATCCCTTTTTAAAACCGAAGCTCACCGAAAAAGAGTTTATCGACCTTCTCTTTGCGCGGACCCCTTGCCGTCCTGACTACTTTAGCCAGGTGAAGGCTTACAATTGCTTAGAAGAAAAAAAAGAAATGCCAACGGCAATTCCTCTCGATCCTCAAACGTTTAAGAAAGAAGTGGACAAAGGAGCCTTTGTCCTAGATCTGCATGACCAAAAAAACTTTTCTCGAGGACATATTCCTGGGGCGGTTTGCATCGGAGCGGGGGCCAAACTCGGCTTTTGGGCAGCTACAACGATTCCTTATGACATCCCCATTCTTCTTGTTGCTCCCGATCCTTTACGGATCGATGAAGCGGTCCGTTCACTTGCTCGGGTTGGTTTTTCCAAAATTACAGGCTACCTCAAAGGGGGAAATCAACATTGGAAAGAAGAGGGATTTCCTTTAGAAGCCGTTGGAGAAATCTTTCCCGATCAGCTTGATCACCAAAAAGAGGTTCACCTCATCGATGTCCGGACTCCCCGCGAGTGGGAAAATGGCCATCTAGAAGGGGCGCTCCATATCCCGTGCTCCGAACTTCCAAAGCGACTTGGGGAGCTTCCCCAAGGAAAACTTCTCTTTATCTGTGCTGGAGGCTACCGCTCGGTTCTTGCGGCAAGCCTTGCCAAAAAGGAGGGGCGGCAAGGAGTTTCCCACCTTCCCGGAGGAATGTTGTCCCTAAGGGCCCGTAAAGAAATAAATACCACAATTTGACTGGCTGCGATTTTGCCAAATAGAGCTTCTTTGTCGCCCTTCCCTATTGGGAATGGTGCTCCTCATTCAGCTCTACTTTGCTGTATCTCGCTGAGTCAAGTTACGGCATTTATTTCTTTACGGGCCCGGGTGTGATTAAAATCCGTACTCTATGAAAACCCTCTTTCTTTCGGGAAGTTTTCTACCAGATTTGGCCAGCTTATTAGAAAACTTGACAAACACCTATTAGCCTTTTCTCAGGAAAATGCCCCAGCCGCTTCCAAGGGGTTTCATAGAGTACGGATTTTAATCACACCCTACGGGCCCTAAGGGGTTGATTTTTTATTGAGAAAATAGATATAATCCCTTTCTTATACCCTGTGGGGGTTTAGCTCAGTTGGTAGAGCATCTGATTTGCATTCAGAAGGTCAGGAGTTCGACTCTCCTAGCCTCCACATTTTTTTCGCGGCCATCGGTCGCATCTAGGCCTTATGCGGTTATAGCTCAGTTGGTTAGAGCGCAACACTGATAATGTTGAGGTCCCAAGTTCAAGTCTTGGTAACCGCATTTTTTACTCGACAGTTGCCGGAGCAGGGATAGGATCCTTCCCTTTTTTGACGATGTAGCCTTGCTTGAGTTCGGCTTGGTATACGATGAAAAGACCCATCGAAACGACCGAGGTTGAAAGGAGAATTTGCCAGGAAGGAGCCTCTTCAAGGAGGATCCAGCTATTGATCGAAGCAAAGATTGGGCTTAAAAGTCCCATGAAGGAGAGGAAGGTAGCGGTATATTTTTTCAGCATAAAGCCATAGAGGTTATAGCAAAGGATGTTGGAGACGAGGGTCATAATCATAATCCCTTGGGCGAAGGGGAGCATGTGCCCTGCTGTAACGGGGATAGGACTCCAATTGTCGATCACAAGAGAGTGGATAAGAGCCATCGTTCCTCCAAGGAGCATGCTGTAGCCGTTGGCATAGAGAGGGGAGAGGGTCTGATTTTTCACAATGATCCGAAGAAGAACCCAGCCATAGACCGAGAAGAGGGCTGCTCCCATAATGGCCAGCTCAGGCCAGGAGAAAATGCTAAAGGCGCTTAAGAGCCCTTCCGATCCCGTTTCAAGCATGAGAACGGGGATAAACCCAGCAAAGCCGATCATCATCCCTAAAAATTTTTTGAGATTCACCTTTTCCCCAAAGTGGATATAGGAGAAAAGGGCGGCAAAGAAGGGGGAAAGGCTATAGATAAAGCAGGTTTTGGCGGCGGTGAGATGTTGCAAGCCCCAAAATTCTAAAATATTTGTTAGGTAGATGCTGAAAACAGCAAGGGCCAGGAGGGGGAGGATCTGCTTTTTCCCGATTTTGAGCGAACTTCGATTCTTGATGAAAAGCCATCCCAGGAGGAGGATGGCTGCAAAGAGCATCCGAAAGGCGGTTAAGAAAACGGGGGGGCTATTTTCGAGGGCCATCTTTCCAAAGGAAAAAACACTTGACCAGGCCGCATACATAAAAATAACTAGAAAAATCGACATAAAGCACTTCTTTAAAGTTTTGAATAAAGGTGCAGTTTATCAGACTTTTTCTGATTGCTCAAGAAAGAAATGACTATCATCGAGCTTAAAGGCTTGATCTGGATGGGTCTTCTCAAGGGTATTAATTTTTCTTTTGAAGAGGGGGTCAAAAAGGTGAAGAACCACAAGACCGATCCGGATCAGAAAGGGGCGATTTCCCTCTTCCTTGAATTCATCGGGGAGCATCCGAAGCGCAGTGGGGTTTTGGATCGAAGAATTCCCTCCCCAAGAAAAGCCAGAAGGGGGCATCTTCCAGTCTGTAGAACATGCTTGGTGGGTGACAGGGAGACTTCCTATCAGATGTTCAATATAAATCTCTTTAAAATCAGGATTGGAAAGAACCTCATGAGGAATAGGTGGAAGTTCGCACTTAAGATTGAGCCACCCTTGAAGGGCTGCTGAAATGGCTAAGCCAATGGCGGTGCGGCTATTGCTACTTCTACAGTGGGTGACTTCGCCAAGGTTTAAATGTTTGGCGATAAGAGCCCGGTAGAAGAGGGCCTCTTCTGGAAGAAGATCCGGATTTTCTAGTTGGTCAAGCGCTTTTGTAACAAGAGAATCGCAGTCATTACCTGCAAGGGTGCGCAATGCCGCAAGCCCTCTCTGATTAATTTTAGTTTGCGTGCTAAGAGAAGACCACATGGTAACGGCATTGACCGCTTCAGTAAAGTAAAGGGGCTTTACATGGACCGTTTTTCCATCGATGATTAACGGGGTTTGACTTAAAGCGCGCAAGACCTCTTCCTCTCTTAAGACAGCCTCTTTTTCATCGAAGCCTCCTAGGTAAGAAAGGCGGGAGGCTGACATCAGGTTACTGACAACATAGGTCAAGGTGTAGCTTCCGTCGTCTTGTTTGGTCAGGCCTCTTGGGTTTTTAGACTTAAACTCACTTCGGAACATCCACTCAATTTGCTCGATTGCTTTCGCCTCTGTGTCGGGGCGACCGGTATAGGCGATTGTTTTCCCTGTTGTTTCGTCTTCAATGCGGCGGGCATTTGCAAGGGTATCCCTTGCCGTTTGACCACTTGAGGTGACTGTATTGTGAAGAAAGATGGTTTGGTCCCCATCTTTAAAGGCTGCTTGAAGTTCATTCCCGGTCATATCTTTCCATGTTCGAGGGCCGTTGTAATGCCAATAAGAATTCGTGGTGAGCTTTGGCCATTGCCTATCCGCCCCTTCTTTAAGAAATTGAGGCATCAGAGTGGTTTGAAAGTTGCGCACCGGTTTAATGCTATGTTTGAGCATCTCATAAGCTCTATTTGAAAGAGAGAGTTGATAAGCACTGAGTCCCTTTTCAATGCTGCAGTGTCTCAAGATATAGCCAAGACGTTTGATGATCCCTAAAAGCTTTTGCTTAAAGCTATCTTCAAAGCCTTTAAAGCGCTCTTCTACAGGGAGAGAGGCCCTCTTTTCAAAGAAATCAGTTTTGAGCGCCTCAAGCATGTCTGCTTGGCTTTCAAAAATATTCTTAATGTCAGGCCGCCGACAGGAGGCTGTTGGAAGGGGCTGTATCCGGGTAGAACCTCCCTTGAGGGTGTACCAAGTACTATCATGAACTCTGTGAACTGTTTTAGTATTCATAACATTGCAATTATAACACTTTTTATTAATAAAATGGTAATATTATAATAATAATTATTACACTTTATTATCGATGATGAGTTGGCGATATTCTTGCATGAGCTCCACCATGAAGTGAAGATTGTGGATAGAGGCTAAGGTCATTGACGTAAGCTCTTTAGCCTTAAATAGATGATGAATATAAGCCCGTGTGTAGTTTTTGCAGGTATAGCAGGGGCATCCTTTCTCGATGGGCTCAAATTCCCCACTGTGTTTCCCTCGGGTGATCTTCATTCCCCCTTCTCGGGTCAGGAGGGTTCCATGGCGGGCGGCTTTGGTGGGGTAGGAGCTGTCAAAGGTGTCGATTCCGAGGGGGATGCAGCTTTTAAGGGATTCGAGGTCGGCAATGCCGAGAAGGTGATTCGGCGCTTTTTCGGGCAGCTTGGGAAGAAGAGAGGAGAGCATCGTCACCATTTGTCCTTTGGTTTTCCCCATACTTCCTCCAATCGCAAAGCCATCGAAGGGAAGCTCTCTTAAAAAATGGCAACTCTTTTCCCGAAGGGCATCGTCAACGCCGCCATGGATGACTCCATACATTGCCTGTCCTCGGGGATCTTCCAAATGGGCATCTAGCGACCGTTTTTCCCATGCATGGGTCCGATCTAAAGAGCGGGCAAGTTCTTCAGGTTTGATGTGGTAAGGGGGGAGTTCATCAAAGGGGATAATGATATCAGCGCCGATCGCTTTTTGCGCCTTAACCGAAGTTTCAGGGGTGAGCAAAATGGAGCGTCCATCGCGGTAAGAGCGGAAGAGAACCCCATCGTCATTGATTTTAACAACCGAGCCTCCTTGCTTTTTGGTCCCTTTGCTTTTGAGTTCATCGGCAACCGAGCCGTAAGCCAAGCTAAAGACCTGGAATCCACCCGAGTCGGTAATAATCGGCATATTCCGGTTAATAAAGCGGTGGATGCCACCCCCTTTTTCGATCACCTCGGGGCCAGGTTGCAACAGTAAGTGGTAGGTATTGCAAAACATCAGCTGCAACCCGATCGAGCTCACCATCTCATTGTCGAGCGCTTTTAAAGTGCCATTGGTGCCGACCGCTACAAAGCTGGGGGTATCTATGATCCCATGGGGGGTATGGATCCGTCCCACACGCGCCCGCGATTTGGTTGAGGTATGGAGAAGCTCAAACTTGAACGGGCTCATACTTAACCAACTTTTTTGCGAGGGAAGTGAAAGGAGCCATACAGAAAATAGTGGCCACCTTTATGAGGTAAGACATCATGATGATATCTTTCATGCTATGGACAATTCCATAAAGGGCCATGAAGCTAAAGGAAACTGTATCGATAAGCTGAGTGATTAGGGAAGCAGAAATAAAGGGGATCCAAAAAGGGGTGTGGGGAAGTTTGCTTCGTAGCCACCCAAAGAGCTCAATGTTGAGTTTTTGACAGAGGAAGGTGACAACTAAGGAGGTTATAACAATGCGGGGAGAGTATCCTAAGACAGAGGAAAAAGCATCATGCATATGATCATGAGGTGCGGGAAGATAGTAGAGTTGAAACTGTGACATAAGTGTCATAAAAAAGAGGAGGAAAAAGGCAATGGAAACGCTCTTTTTAGCACATTTTTTTCCAAAATAGGTTTGGAGGAGGTTGGCCGAAAAAAATGCGCCGATGGTGTAGACCTCCGTGCAAGTAACACTTAGGCCAAAACAGATCATTTGTTTGGTAACAAAGAGGTTCGCAAGGAGAATTTGGACTGTTAAAAGTGTGATAAGGGCTATTTTTCCTATTCGCAGGGCGATAAGAATGAAGCTAAAAGCAACGATAATATGAGAGAAAAAAAGGAGCTCATTCATGAGATTTGACTTCGAGGCCGTCGGGAATGTGGAGGGTTGTTGTGGGGAAGGCGCACTCCGCTCCATGCTTTTCAATAATCTCGATCGCTTTTAAGAAAACCTCTTGTTGTTGGCGCATATACTCTCCCCAGTTGGTTGTTTTTGTGAAACAATAAATCACAAAATTAAGAGAGGAAGGGCCAAAATCATCAAAGCGGACCATCAAAAATTTATTTGTATCGATATCTGGGTTATCAAGGAGCATTTGCTCAATATCTCGAGTGATCGGTTCCATCTTATCGGCATCGCTATACCGCACCCCAATCCGCGTTTTAATCCGCCTATTTGACATCCGAGAGGGGTTGACAACAGAAATCGTTGAAAAAAGTCCATTAGGGACATAAATAGGGCGTTTATCAAATGTGCGGATCCGTGTCAGACGCCAACCTATGTTTTCTACGGTCCCTTCGATCTCTCTATCTGGTGAGCAGATCCAGTCGCCCACCGAAAAAGGGCGGTCGAGATAGATCATGAGGCCCCCAAAGAAGTTTCCAAGGAGATCTTTTGCAGCCAAACCGACAACCAAACCTCCCGCACCACCAAAGGCAAGAACCGCAGAGAGATTCACGTTGCGTGTTTGCAAATAGACGAGGGTGGCAATTAAAACCGCGGCGATTCGAGAGATCTGGCAAATTGCGCGCACCGTTGTCTTGTCATACCGCTTTTTAGCCTTCCGCCTTTCTCGGGAGTGTTCGATCTCCATATTTTTAATGAAGCGGAGGGTAAACCACAAAATAACCGCTACAAGGGAAAAATTCCTAAACGGAGCAAACAGCTCATTCAAGCTTTCTTGCTCGAAGTGGTAGGCGAGGAGTTGTACTGAGAAGGTGAGCCCTAAAATCCAGACAAAGACCTTCAAAGGGAGGATAAGCGCTTTTAAAATCGCCGAGTCCCAAACGAGGTGGGTTTTTTCCACCCTAGGATAGACCCGCTTATAAAAGCGGCTGATGATAAAGTGGACGAGGAGGGTAAGTCCTAAAACCACTAGCATCGGGATGAGCCACCCACGATTAAAAAAAAGATCCGTTACTTCTGCTGGGGCTTCGTCCACAAGATATCCTCAAGTTTTCCTTCTTCGTAGAGCTGCACCACAATGTCGCAGCCGCCGATAAATTTCCCCTCGACATAGAGTTGAGGGATCGTAGGCCAGTTAGAATACTCTTTAATCCCTTGCCTTAGCTCCTCATCTTGAAGGACATCGCGGGTCTCAAATTCGATATCCATCTGATTTAAGATTTCTACCACTTTTCCTGAAAAGCCGCAAACAGGCATGAGTTTTGACCCTTTCATAAAGAGGATGACGGGGTGAGTTTCAATCGTTTTTTTAATTTTTTCCTGGATTTCGCTCATTCCATTCCTCGGGGGTGTAGGTTTTTAAACTCAGTGCATGGAGCGCACTTTCAAAATGCTCTTTTAGAGTGCCCATCACCATCTGGTGTTGCTCGACGAGCCCTTTTCCCACAAACTGGGGGGCAATCACAACAGCGCTAAAGTGGAGGCCATCCCCATGGGGATTGTTGACCTCTACCTCTGCACCTGCAAGGGCTTCACGTATCACATTTTCAATTTCAGAAATCTCTATCATCTTACAAAGAGTATAGCTGAATAGGGATATTTCATCAAACTACAATTTATGGTTGAAAAGTTCCCTTTTTATACTGTAAAATCACGAGAAAGGGTATTCCATGAAAAAGCTCCCAATTGGCATCCAAAGTATCGGTAAAATTCTTTCAGGTGGCGACTATGTATACATTGACAAGACCCCGTTTGTTAAAAAGCTATTGGACGAAGGGTCTCCCTATTATTTCATCTCTCGCCCTAGGAGGTTTGGAAAGTCTCTGTTTCTTAATACTCTGGAGGAGGTTTTTAAAGGGAATAAGAAACTTTTCAAGGGGTGCAAGATTTATGAAAGTGATTATGACTGGCAGAAACACCCAGTTGTTTATTTAGATTTTTCAAAAGTTGCAAACGATAGCCCTGGCCAGCTCAGGAATGCTTTGAAAATTCGGTTAGGAATTATTGCAAAAGAGCATGATATTTCCATTATTACAGATGATATCCAAGTTGCAATTGATACCCTTGTTGTTGGCTTGTCAAAAAAATATAAAAGTAAGGTAGTTATTCTCATCGATGAGTATGATAAGCCGATCATCGACCATTTGGAAAATCTTGAATATGCTAAGAAAAATAGAGATATTCTAAAGAGCTTTTTCGGTACCCTGAAGGCGCTAGATAAAGAACTTCGCTTCATATTTGTGACAGGGATTAGTAAATTCTCCCAGGTCTCCCTTTTTTCTGCACTCAATAACCTTAACGATATTACCATGGAGCCTGAATATGCAGGGATGATGGGATATACCGATGAAGAGCTAAAAAGTGCCTTTCAAAGCCATATCCAGGCCATCACCCGCTTTAGAAATCAAAAGGGCTATGTATTCTCCGAAGAAGAGATCATAAAAGAGGTGCAGTGTTGGTATAACGGGTATAGGTTTTCTGAAGAGGAGTTGTCTGTTTACAATCCCTTTTCAACCCTCAAATTCATGCAAAGGAAAAAAGCCAAAACCTATTGGTACAGTACTGGCACCCCTTCTTTTCTGATCCAAGAAGTCAAAAAGCACCCCCAAGCGGTCACCTCCCTTAGAGGAAAAGCCGTCTTAAGAACCACACTCTCCGATATCAGCAACCTCGATCGGATCGATCTATCTGCACTGATGTTTCAAACAGGTTACCTAACGATCAAAGGGTATAACCCCGAAGAGGACTCCTACACACTCGACTTCCCCAATAAAGAAGTGGAGCAAGCCTTTTTCAATTCTCTCCTTGAGGAATTTGCATCGGTTGATCCTTTAAGGGTCCGTCAAGAAATAAATGCTACAAGTTGACTGGCTGCGACTTTGCCAAATTAAGCTTCTTCGTCGCCCTTCCCTATTGGGAATGGTGCTCCTCATTCAGCTCAATTTTGCTGCGTCTCGCTGAGTCAACTTGTAGCATTTATTTCTTGACGGACCCTAACCATTAGAAGGGCTGCCAAAGAGATTTTCCACGATCTAGAATCACTCAATATTAACGCATTTATCGGAAAAGTAAATGTCCATTTTGCAAAAGTCGCTCATCACCTTTTTGCCAAAGCTCAAGAGGGCTTTTATCAAGCAATTCTCTTTACTTTCCTTGAAGCCTATGGCCTAAAGACAACAACCGAAATGGCAACCAGTGTAGGAAGAATCGACCTTGTGTCCGAAACCCCTCAGATGGTTTGCATTTTTGAACTCAAGTTGGATAAAACGGCTGCTATTGCGTTTAGTCAAGCAGAGGCAAAGAGGTATAGGGAGAGGTACTCCCTTGATGGGAAAGAGATCTTGGTTTTAGGAGTCAACTTTAGTTCTCAATCCCGTAATATTGGTGACTGGAAGGGAGCGCTCTATTCTTCATCAGGAAATCTTAAACAAGAGTTTCGCCCTAATATCTAGTGCTCTGCCGCTGGATAGCTCTCGGTAAAGCTTGCACTTTTCCCCGAGGCTTGCTAATAACCTCAGTTTCGAGAGCAGAACCTAACCCCCATTTGTGCAGACAAGGTATATCTTTAGCACTCCTGAGCTTTTTGAGCACCACCATCATCGTTGGGGTTATCTTGATACCTGGTGATAGGAATAATGTTAGGACGGGTCATCTGTGTTATTTGTCCTTCAATATTACTTACTTTCAAATCGATACTATTCAGATTTTTTTGGATATTGTCTGTTTTAAGCTCTATCTTCGAATCCATATCCGACTTAACTTTTTCTATGGATTGGGTGAGGTCTTTATTCCCTGATTCTAGTTTTTTCTCGAGATCTTTGATTTCTCCTTTAAGATCCCTATTGCTAGATTCAATCTTATCGTTAAGCTTTTTGGTAGTTGTATCAATTTTATCGTTGAGCTCTTTGTAGTTTGCATCAATTTTATTGCTGAGTATTTTATTACTTGTATCAATTCTATCGTTGAGCTCTTTGTAGTTTGCATCAATTTTATTACTGAGTGCGTTATGGTTTGCATCCATCTTAGACTCAAGTGTATCAATTTTTCTTTCAGTCTTATTGGTGACATACATCAAAAAAGCACCCAAGGTCCCTATGGTTGTGAATGTATTGATCCAATCCATTTAGCTATCTCCATTTACATATAATCGAATTGTACCATACGCGGTTAAAAATATCCAATAAAAAATCTAATTGTTTCAGTCGGAAAATCTTAGATTTCCTGTAGAGGGGGACCCTCAATCAAATTTTCCCTTTATTAAAAAAACGGATGAGTGTAGCTTTTGTTAATGATAAGTTTTAACCAACCCCTTCAATGGAGGCTTCCATGCAAAATATTCCAACAACCCCCTTCTTGCCCTATCTTTTAAGCAAATCTCACCCCTCTCCCGAGACACCTTGGAAAGAGAGCTCAAGGATCCTAAAGCAAACCGACACCCTTTACCAGTTTGTCTTCCGCTACTTCAATGCCCATAAACCGACCAATCGGTCCATTGGAAAGGTAGAGGTCGTTGCCGATACTAAACAGACTTCCTCCTTTGAGGCTTGGATCCGACAGAGTGAGATGGCCTCTTTCGATGACCCCCTTTCACCCCCTTGGACCCAAGAGAAGGGGAGCGAATCCCAGTTTCTCGCAAACGATCACTGGGAAAAAGGAGCTGCAGAGTTCTCTCCCTTTTCCCTCACCACCAAGGAAAAGATTATCCAAACCAAAGTCCTTCCCCTCTGGCAAGGAGCCACCCCCGAATCAGCAAGCTACATCTCCCAAAATGGCTTCAATCCCACACAAAGCCCCCTAGGCTGGGGGATTTCCTTCAAAAGCCAAGCCAATAAGGCCCTCACCAACCCCACACAAAAGACCCTCCTCCTCGCTTGGGTTGCCATGCGCCGCCCCTACCCCCAAACCCAAACGGTTGCCACCCCCAAAAGGGGCTATACCGCCCACTACATCCCCAAATCAAACGCCCTCCTCGTCTTTAAGCAGACCCAAGCCCTCCTCCAGGTCAAGGTAGAGCTAACCGTTGACCTCATTAAATCGCCCTCCACCCAGCCCACCATAGCCACCCTCCTTCAGACCCTCGAAACCCTCCTCAAAAAAGAAGCGGTCAAAAAAGATGGGACCCTAATGAAGGCACTCAAAGAAAAACAAACCAAGCTCCAACGAAAAACAAAAACAGCCAAACTCTCTAGCTCAGAAAAACGGCTCTTTGAGCGTCTCGGACGCCTTTTTAACAGCAAAGGACGTCTCCAAAGCAAAGTCCGCAACAAGCTCGTCCCCAGCTCAAGCCGCAGCTCTTCAAGCAGCTCCTCAGCCCCAAGGCTTCCTAAAGAAGCCTTAGGCAAAGCCATCTGGCAAAAGCACTTCAACCATATCCAAGGAACCCAAGCCCCCCTCCCCTCCAATATCGAAGCGATCCTCAACGCCCCCACCCCCTTCAAAGTCGAAGGGTATAGCGGCAAGGTGCGCGATACCCACATCCTCGTCTGGATCCCCGAGGTTGTCGATGGGGTGGATGTTTCGCTCGATGGGCTGAACACCCTTTTTAAGTACAGAAGCTATAGCGATGCTGTAAAAAAAGAGATTGGAGGTCAAAAGCTAGGAAAGGCCACCTGGGTCCTCATCAGCAAAAATGTGCTGGAAGGGAGCCGAAGCAAAAGCTACGATCAGCAGAAAAAGATCATGAGCGCCTATGCCTCCCAAGGGTATACCCTCCCGAAGGCACTAGAGGTCACAGCAGCCCTTTTAATCCACGAGAAAGAGACCAAGAAGAGGCTACTGACCGATGACCCATGGACCTATACCCGATGCCAAGAGAGCGTGAATAACAATCAATGGCCTGTGGCCATTGGCGGCTTCGCCGCTGGGGGCCTGTCTGTCCGCTACTACAGCTGGATTGACAACCAGCGCAGCGGTGTTGTTGGCGCCCGGAAGCTCTAGGCATTAGGCATTTGGCTGATTGTCTTTTGGGGTTGGACCCTTGACTTTTGTCCTTTGGGGCCCCGAAGGGGCCTTCTGACGCCGAGGAGCGTGCGAAGCAAAGCTCCTCGGCGCCGGCGCGATTTTTTTTAGGGCTCTCTTTTTACCCAATAGGCATTTTTAAGATGGGTTGAGAGGGTGTGTTCGTTTGCATGGGAGAGAATGCCGAGGTAGGATTGGAGCCTTTGATGGAGGGTTTGGCCGCTGATTTTTTCTTTGGAAAAGTCGCGGAGCCCTGCTTGGAGTCTTTTTTTAAGGCGTCTTTTTGTTGTGGTACGGAGGAGAGTATGATGAGGAAAGAGTTTGTAGCCCAAAAAGTCGATCCCTTGGCTTAATTTGCTGAGGATTGTTTTGCGGGGATGGAGTTCAAGCTTGAGCCGCTTTGATAGAAATTCTCCGATTAAAGGGATGAGCTTTTTCAGGTGATCGGCGTGATTCGAAACCACGATAAAGTCATCACAAAAGCGGAGGTAAAAGGGTTCTTTAAGGTGGTGTTTGATAAAAATATCGAGCTCGTGAAGGTAGATATTTGCGAATACTTGGGAGGTGACGTTTCCCAGAGGGATTCCTTTTCTCTTTGAAAGGGAAAAGGAATCGATAATGAGATCGATAAGGCGGAGGGTTTTCTTGTTTTTGACCTTTTTTCGGATCAGTTTTTTGAGGATAGTATGGTCGATATGGTCGAAGAAGCGGGCGATGTCTATTTTAAACCTGAATTTCGATTTTATTTCACTCAACCTCAGGGGATTTTAGCTTTCTTTTCTCCTTTTTGATCTCGGAAAGGGCCATTTAGACCCTTACCTTCGATCCAAAAGAAGAAAATTTAAGCAAAACTCCCTCTGGAGCTGAGCAAAATAAACCCCAAATTCAGGTTTTAAGGGCGTAGCAGGGGTGTGTTCCGTTTTTACTCACCTTCCGAAGGATCTTTTTAAGGCTTAAGACCCCCTCATGGGTCCCTTTCCCAATCCTGCAGGAATAGGAATGAAAGAAAAACCCTTTGTCGAATGTTTCGAACAAGAATTGGTAGACCATTTGGTGGACCAGAGGGTGTTGTCATAAGATGTTCAATAAAGAAGAGCTTACTATGAGGGAAGTTCAAGGCGTCCGATGCAGGAAGCCCAAATTGGGCTTTCGAAGGAGGCCAACGATGAAATTCCCCATAGGAAGGGCTTAAGGATTGATCGTCTTATGACAACACCCTCTAAGCGGTCTCTGATCTGTGCTTTGCTGATGTGTCGTTTTTTGGGGTCGAAGACAAGAAACTTGTGGTAGGATCCGTGTTTGTAGGTTTCAGATGCAAGCTCGGTGTAGAGCTTGAAGAGATGGTCTTCCACCTTCATTTCAAAATGTTGAATGTCTTTTCTTTTTCTCTTTCCTTTTTTAAACTGATCCCAACAGTCGAAGATGTAGAAAATAGATGTAATCTGATCAAAGGAAGTCATGGCTTATTCCAGTAATGTAGTGGACGCTCCTCTTTTTAAAAAGATTTACGATCTTTCTCAGGTGATCCACACCAATTATATCAAAATTCCGAAATTTTATCGTCATACTTTATGGCAGCAGTGCGCAAGTTTGACCCTCGAGTTGATTAGAGACATGGTGAAAGCTTACCGCGTTTTTGAAGAAGAGCGGTTAGCAACTCTCCATACCATGAGCGATAACCTCGATCTTCTCAAAGTGTTGGTTAGGTTGACGAAAGATAGTCAGGCGATTCAGAAGAAACCCTATGTCGAGATAGAGATGATGCTCCAAGAGGTCGGGAGAATGCTTGGGGGTTGGATTAAGAGTTGTGCAAAATAAACCGAAGCTCGTTTCCCAGAAGAGCTGAAAAATCAGCCCTCCTGAGAACGATCGACAGAATTTCCGGGCGCCAACAACACCGTTGTTCTGGTTGTCATTCCAGTTGTTGTTGTTGACAGACAGGCCCCCAGCGGCGAAGCCGCCAAGCCGGGACCTAACAAAGGTGCCGCTCTTCATCCACTATCACCAGAGCGAGAGTCGCTCTCCCTCTTGTATTTTATCTGGGGACCAGAGTTTTATATCTCCTTCCCACTAAAGGGCAGCACGAAGTTCTGCGTTGATTTGCACGCTCCCGAGGTCCTTAGACCACCGAGATTCTGGCTCACCCAATAGGGGTGGATCAAACGAACTACTTTGGGGAGAGGGTTAATTGAACCCTTTCTCATTGCCAAAGTGTACCAAGTTTAATTAGGAAGGATTTTTTTTGCAAAAAAAATCTTTCAGAGCTAAACTCATACTTTGAATTTTGCAACTTAGGTGAGGTAAGCAATGACCATTCAAGGAAGAATCGATACAGCAAAGGGAGCGCTCTTAAATGGAAGCCAGGAAAGGGTGAACCTGGGAGGATGCGCTTTAAAGGATCAGGGAGCGGAAGAGGTTGCGAGCCTTTTGAAAAAAAACCAACGGGTGAAAAGTTTAAACCTGGCAAACAATCAGATTGGGGCGGATGGAGGACTAGCCTTTGCAAAGGCTTTAGAGGTGAATCATTCCGTTCAGGAGATCTTTTTAGAGGGGAATGATTTGGGTCAGGAAGCAAAACGATCCATTTCTGCTGCGCTTTATCGGAACCGGCAGCTGAAAGAGAGGGGAGAGGTTTTGCAGGAGTGGGACCTGCAGGGGGAGGTTGAAAAAGTGATCCGCTACATCGGGAAGCTGAGAGGGCAAGCTCCCTTTTTTAAAAGTGATGAGGCACTTGCACGGTTTTTTAACTGCCAGAATGCTTCGAAGAGGTTGGGAGTAAGCTCCAGCTCTTCAAGCTCGAGTGCTTCGAGCTCCAGCCATGTGGCAGCTATCGATAAAAACCTTTCTCCATTGGAGCAGGCGGCTCTTGTGGGAGATTTGGAAAAAGTCCAAGAGTTAGCGGAAAATAAAGGGACCCTTTTAGAGGGAGATCAAAAAGAGACCCTCATCCAAAAGATTAAAAAGCGGGTGGCGGAGCTTGCAAAGCAGGGAAATCAGGAGGATATCGAAAAGCTTTTGGAGGTGCGAGACTTTCTTCAGGAGACTCTCGATGATCTTTTGGTCAATGCTGAGGAAGAGAAGCGGGAGGATTTGGCCAAGCAAGCTGTGCAGGCGGGAGCGCGCTTAAACCTCTTAGAAACGTCGGAGACCTTCTTGAAAAAAGAGGTCGAGGTGACTCAAAAGGAGCTAATTGCTCTTTTGAAGAAGCTGACGATTAGCGATGATCGAGAGGTCTTGGAAAAGCTTGCAAACCTCTTGGAGGCTCAGATAACGTTGAAGGGGATCGATCTTTCTTCCTATCTCCGCTCTCTTGTCTCACAGGGGAAGCTGGAGGGGCTGAAGCTTTTGGTGAGTTTTGGGGCAAGTGTTAACCTTTCGTATGAAAAGGGGAATACCCTTCTCCACCTTGCTTTTGCAATGGACCAGCAAGAGGTTGCCCGTTTTCTGGTTGCATCGGGGGCGCGGATCGATGCCAGGAATGATCAGGGGAAGACTCCGCTTGAACTTTCTCCAAAGAAGGAGGGAGAGGGGCTTTCAAAAGAGCTTTCTGCCTTGAAAGCTCAGGTGGCGGCGGATTTTAGGGCATATGAAAATCGCCTTGATACCCATCAGGCGTTGATTGGAGAGCTCCAAGAGATCGTTGATGTGAGGCTCAGAAGGAAGATTGAGGGGTTTTTAAAGTCGCAATATGGGGCTTATTATAAGGCTTTTTACACCACCTTTACCTCAAAGATGACCAGCGAATTCATCGGTCTGCGCGCCTCTTTAAGCAATTGGGTGAGCGGTTCCGATACGACTTCTCAAAAGGCGATGAAGCAGATCCCTAAGTTTATAAAGCCTCTTGTTCCTGTACCTGGTGCTTCCCTTGCTGCAAATCTTTTTTTGTCGATTCCTTTAAAACTTACTGGAGGGATTAAGTCGGGGATGTTGAGCTCCCTTGCAAAGGTCTATCCCAAAAATGAAGATGTTGACCATTTTGTTTCTGCAACCGCTTGTTATTTGATGGAGCTTTTTGAAAAGCAGTTGATCCTTTTCGATCAACAAGATAAGCGGCAGGGGTATCAGGTTAATCAGGAGGCGATGAGCGCCTTATCGACCAGTTTATCTTCACGCTTATTTGCCTTTATGTTTAGCGATCATTTTTACAAGGAAAAGAATCTTTTTCCTTTGGATAGGAAGGAAATGGATAAAAGGGCCAAGACCTTGGCTCTTTCGGTGACCTGGTTCAACCCGAACCTTTTTTTCAAACTCGAGTATTATGAAAAGCTCCCTTTTATCAACGATGTGATTATCTCCCTTCCGACGGAGAAGACTCTCTCCCTTCTTCAGAAGGGAGCGCAGAAAAGGAGGGCGGCGGCGAACCTGTTGGGAGGCTTTATGAATATGAAGGTCGATACCAAGGGGTTTAAAGGGGCGCAAAAGGGGTTTACAGACCGGGGTCTTTTTCAGCGGTCTCCCTACCTGATTGAGGGGAAACATTTTGGAAATAGGGACTGCCGTCCGAAGGACTACCCCCCGCTTTCGCTCAGCTCGACCGAGCAGAGTTATATCGAAGCGCAGGTAAAGCGAAAAAAAGGGTTTATCAAACCGATCGCTGTTCCTCGCAGACAGACCCTTTCCTATCGAGAGCTCTATGAACGGGTTAACAAGAGTCAGAGTTCTTCAAGCTCTTCGAGCAGTAGCTCTATGAATCAGGGAACCATTTTTGTAGGGGCAGGGCTGAATGAGGTCCGGGAGAAAAGTCAAAAAATGGCTGAGTTTGCGAAAAAGAAAATAGAGCGGGAGATTCGGAAGCTAAACCGTCCGACATCGACCCCTAATCGGTATGATAAGGAGGACTTGATGGATGAAATCGATGACTTGGATGACTTGAATGAGTTTTCGAGTCAGGTCATTGAAGATCTTAGAAAACAGGTGGAGGCGATTCAGATTCAGTGATTGAAACTTTTTTTGTTGAGGAGTATAGTGATGACCTACACGAGGTAAATGTATGGTCAAGCGTATTGCTGTAACAGGTGGAGGCGGGCAGATTGCTTATAGCCTCCTTTTTCGAATTGCAAGTGGAGAACTTTTTGGGAAGGAGGAGCCGATTGCTCTCCATATTTTAGAAATCCCTCAGTCGGCGGAGAGCCTAAAAGGGGTCGTCATGGAGCTGCAAGACTGCGGCTTTCCCCACCTTAAAGAGATCAAGGTAGGAAGTGATCCTGAAGAGGTCTTTGGCGATGTGAACGTTGCTGTTTTGGTGGGCGCGAAACCGCGCGGCCCTGGAATGGAGAGGAAAGATCTCCTGAGCGAAAATGGGAAGATTTTTGTGGGGCAAGGGAAGGCTTTAAATCGCGCTGCGGCAAAAGATGTCACCGTTTTTGTTGTGGGAAATCCTTGCAATACGAACTGTTTGATCGCCATGCACCACGCTCCCGATATTCCAAGAGAGCGCTTCCATGCAATGACCCGCCTCGATCAAAACCGTGCCCAGTTTCAGCTCGCTAAAAAAGCGGGGGTGGAGATTGACGCTGTAGAAAATGTGGCCATTTGGGGGAACCACTCGGCAACGCAGGTTCCCGATTTTGTCAATGCAACCATTGGTGGAAAAAAAGTGACCGAAGTGATTGGTGATCGGGAGTGGCTCGAAGGGGAGTTTATGGAGACGGTTCAAAAAAGGGGAGCAGCTGTTATTGCAGCGCGGGGGAAATCGTCTGCAGCATCAGCGGCGAATGCCATCTTAGATGGGGTCCATGCTCTTTTTAACCTGGGACCCACATTTTCGTCCTGTATCTGCTCCGATGGAAATCCTTATGGGATCGAAGAGGGGTTGATTTTTTCTTTTCCTTGCGAGCTGGCGAGTCCCGGTCTCGTAAAAATTGTTCCCGATTTTGAAATCACCCCCTTTTTAAAAGAAAAGCTGGCGGCAACAGAGAAGGAACTTCTTGAAGAAAGGGACGCGGTTTCCCACTTACTTAAAGGGTTTTAAGATGGAAGATGTCTTATTCCAGGTTACGAAAGATCAGCTTGAAACAGGGATGCGAGGCTATCCTGTGGGCTATTGCACCACCTCTTTTGTCGACCCTGAAAAGGGACTTTTCTATCGGGGGCGCCCCATTTCTGAGCTCTATAAATGGGAGCCGGAGCGGGTCCTCTTTTTTCTTCTTAACGGTAAAGAGGGGAGCGCTCAGGAAATCACCACCTTTAGCGATGAACTAAAAAGACGGGCCCACTGCTCCCATGCGGTGATTAAACATATCGAGTCTCTTCCGCGACAAGGACACCCGATGAAACTTTTTAGCGGCGCCCTTTTGGTTCTTGGGATGCTTGAAGGGCAGGATGATTATAAAGAAGATGCATTAAATCTCATTGCCAAGCTTCCCCATCTTTCTGCTACGGTGATCAATTACCATGCGGGTTGGGGGGAGACTCCTCCGCCAACTGGTGACAAGGGGTATATGGAAAACTTTGCCCATATGCTTCAAGTTCCTGATAGGGACGGCCATCTTTCCGAAGTATTTCGCCTCTTTAACATTCTCCATTATGACCATGGCGGGGGGAACCTCTCCACCTTTGTTGGTAAAGCGATTGCGTCGGGACTTGAAGATCTATATGGGTCGATTGGTGGGGCAATGTGCGCTTTAGCAGGTCCTTTGCATGGAAGGGCTAACCAGTCAACGCTTGCGCTTGTCGAGGAGACCCTAAAAGAAGTGGGTGAAAATGCTACGGCTGCCGATATCGAGCAATTTGTCCGCAAAAAGCTCGAAAATAAGGAGAAAATTTTTGGGTTTGGCCATGCTGTTTTAAGAAAAGAAGATGCACGTGCAACGATTTTTTATGACTATGCAGAAAAACATTTTGCAGATCATCCCCTTGTAAAAATTGCCTTCCTCCTCCGAACAGAGGGGACAAAGGTTTTGAAGGAAAACCCCAAAATCTCTAACCCCTACCCCAATATCGATGCAATGTCGGGAACCCTTTTAACAGCGGTGGGCTTTCCCTATCCCGAATATTATACTGTTTTATTTGGTCTTTCTCGTTCGGTAGGCATTGCCACCCAAATTGTCTATGAGCGGTTAGAGGCGCGGGAAGGAAAAGGGACCCCCATCGTCCGTCCGCGGTATATTTATAAACCGCATTGACATTAGTTAGTACCCAGGGGTAAAATAGGTTTATGACATTCCAAGAGATCGAACACATTTTTAACCGGGCTTCAAAGTACACCTTTTCGCGAAGAAAACTCCTTTTCATGTTTCCTATTTTAGTGGTATGTGGGTTGATGCTTGTCTTTTGCCGCGCGTTGGCGGTTAATGCGGGCCAGTGGGTGGTATTGAGCCTCACCTTCTTACCGGTCTTTTTGTCGTCTGGACTTCTTTTGGCAGCGGGCGTGGTTCTTGCGCGGGTCTATCACCATGAGGTGAAGATGATCCCTTTAAGTTTTAAAAAGATCTTAAGTCAATCGTGGGAGCTTCTTATCGGTGTTTCCTATCTCACTTTCCCCTTACTTTTGGCTTACCTTTTCCTATGGATGGTGATGGGGATTTTTTATCTTTTGAAAGAGATTCCTGCTCTCGGCGATGTTTTAGGAGTGATCTTGGCGTTTGGCCCTTTTTTACTTGTCTTAGGCTCTTTAGCTCTCTCTTTTTTCAATCTCTTTTTGCTCTTTTTTGCGACGCCCCACATTGCCCTTAACTCGAGGCTCAAACTCAAGCTTGCCGAAGATGTCTACTCCCGCTTTAAGGAAAATCTCTTTACCAGCCTATCCCTTTTTCTCATTGGATTGGTCCCTCTTCTCTTGATCGTGGGGATCCTTTCTTTAGCCGCATTTCTCACCGGGATTAGCTTTTTTATTGAAGCAAAAACATTGGCAATTGCCCTCCAGTGGTTTTTTGTGATGATCCCTTTTTGTGCGATGCTCACCCCTGGTATCCTCTTTTTCTTTAACTTTGCTGTTGAGAGCTATGCTCTCATGCAGAGAAAGTATCGGCCAGTAACAGAATGAAATCAGTACACTTTAATTGGAATTTTCGCCCATATTTGAGCCCTCTTTTGAGCGTCCTTTGCCCTCCAAAAATCTCGCCTTGTCTTTTGGACAATGTTCTCGATTTTAGGAGAACAAACGCCTCTAAAATAGGACCGCAACTATGAGCAAAAATTCCAATCGTCGTGTACTCGCTATCGTTGGTGGGGGATTCTCCGGTTTAGCTCTTTGTTACTACCTCCTCAAAAAAGGGGGAGATGTCACCCTTTTTGATGGAGGCGGCGGCGCCTCAAAAATGGCATCGGGACTGCTCCATCCCTATCCTGGAGAGAGCGCTTTCCTTTCTTGGAAAGGGATCGAAGGGATGAAGGAGACGCGCGCTCTTTTAGAGAGGGTAGGTCCTGAAGTCTATAAGGAGACAGGGATCTTACGGTTTGCAGTCAGTGAAAAGCAACGAAAGGCTTTTAAGCAGCGAGCCGAAGAAAAAGAGGACGTTGAGTGGTGGGATAAAGAAAAATGTCATGCAGCTGTTCCAGGAAGCGCCTATCTGCCCGGTATTTTTATCCGATCAGGAATCACTGTTCATGCAAAGGCTTACTTGGAAGGGCTTTGGAAAATTTGTGAGGACTTAGGGGGCCACCTTGAGAAAAAAAAGGTTGACCTAGACGATTTGCAAGGATTTGACCGGATCATTTTAGCCGCAGGTGGGGGAATCCGCTCTTTTGCTGCAGCCAAAAAGCTCGACCTCCGCTTTACCAAGGGGCAACTTCTGGTATGTAAAAAGCCCCACTATTTCACAGGGGAGAGTAGCGTGACGGGAAAAGGGTACCTTGCTTTAAGTGAAAACAATGATCAGTGTTATCTAGGCTCCACCTATGAGCGCAACCACACAACCGAAGCGCCCTGTTTAGGAACGGCGACCGATCTCATTTTTAACCAAATTGGGCAGTTTATCCCTTCTTACGGCTCTTTTGAAGTGAAGGGGTGTTTAGCTGAAATGCGGGTATCTACAAAGGATTACCGCCCCTTCATCGGGAAAATCGATGAGAATATTTATGCGATAACAGGGATGGGATCGCGGGGGCTTCTCTACCATGCCTACTTTGGAAAAAAATTAGCTGAGGAGGTGATGGGATGCAGCTCCTCTTCTTAGGAACAGGGGGATCGATGGGGATCCCCGTTATTGGGTGCAGGTGTCTCACTTGTAAATCGAAATCTCCCCATGACAAAAGGCTGCGCTCTTCGGTCCTTTTAACCCACGAGGGAAAGCGGTACTTGGTCGATATTGGCCCTGACTACCGGCAGCAAGCGTTAAAGTATGGGATCGATCGGCTAGACGGCCTTCTCATCACGCATACCCACTACGACCATATCGCGGGGCTCGATGAGCTTCGGATCTACACCTTTCGGCAAAGAAAACCAGTTCCTTGCCTCGTCTCTCGGGAGACGTTGGCCGAGCTAAAAGTGCGCTATCATTACTTTATCCCTCCCCATGAGACAACAAAGCTGGAGTTTTCGATCCTTGAAGGAGATGTGGGAGAGACCGTTTTTGAAGGGCTTCCCGTTACCTTCTTTTCCTATAGACAACAAGGGATGAAGGTGACGGGGTTTCGGTTTAAAAATCTCGCTTATGTCACCGACATCAAAGAGTATGAGGAATCGATTTTCGATTCCCTTAAAGGGGTTGAAACCTTAGTGATTAGTGGTTGGAAGTGGGAAAAGTCTCATGCCCATTTAAGTCTTAAAGAGGGGATGGCCTTTGCAAGGAAAGCAAAAGCAAAAATGTGTTACTTTACCCACATTTCTCATGAGCTAAAAGCGGATAAACGGTTGCCAAAGGGGTTTGCACTGGCATATGATGGATTAGAAATCGGACTATGAAAGAAGATAAGCTTTACGAAGACATTAAATATGATATTAGCGACCTGAAAACAGCCCTCGCTGCTGGAGGGTATAACCGGGCCGCTGATCTTCCCCTATGCAAGGAGCATCTCGACGAGCTTGCCTCTCTTGCCACGACCTATGGCTTCGAAGTGGTTGCCCAGGAGCCCTGCTCGATCCGAACGATCGATGCTGCCCTTTTCTTTGGGAAAGGAAAGGTCGATGAGCTCCGCCAAAAAGGGGAAGAGGTGGGAGCTGATGTGATCATTTTCGATGATGAAATTTCCCCCAACCAGCAACGCAACTTAGAGCGCATTTTCAAAAAGCCGGTGATCGACCGGACAGAGCTGATTTTAGAGATCTTTTCGCAAAGGGCCCAAACCAAAGAGGCGATGCTTCAAGTTGAGCTGGCCAAAAGTCACTACCAAATGCCCCGTCTTAAAAGGCTGTGGACCCACCTTTCCCGTCAGTCTTCAGGAGGTGGAGGCTTTTTAAAAGGGGAAGGGGAGCGGCAGATTGAGATTGACCGTCGCCTCGTTCGAAAGCAGATCACCCGTCTAAAAAAAGAGCTTGAAGAGGTCCACCATCAAAGGGAAGTGCAGCGGAAATCGCGGGTGCGCTCGGGTATCCCCACCTTTTCGATCATTGGTTATACCAACGTGGGAAAGTCGACCCTTTTAAATGCGCTGACCGATGCGGATGTCCTCATGGAAGATAAGCTCTTTGCAACGCTCGATACAACGACCCGAAAATTTACCCTTCCCAACCACCAAGAAATTCTCCTTATCGACACCGTTGGGTTTATCCGGAAAATTCCCCATACCCTTGTTGCCGCCTTTAAGAGCACTCTAGAAGAAGCGGTTTTTACCGATATTCTCCTACACCTGATCGATGCGAACCATACCTTAGCGGAAGAACATGCCGAGTCGACCTATGCTGTTTTAAAAGAACTCACCGCAGAAGACAAGCCGATCATCACCGTTCTCAATAAGGTGGACGCCCTTGAAGATAAAAAGGTCATTGCCCGCTACAAATTAAAGTACCCCCGCGTCGTTCCCATTTCTGCTTTAAACCACGAAGGGTTTGAGACCCTTTTAGAGATGATGATGACCATCTTGAAAGACTTACGGAAGGTGGTTCATCTCCGCATTCCGCAAAAGGAGTATGCGCTTGTCAGTGAACTGATGGAAGAGGGAAGAATTATTACCCAAGATTATGAAGAAAATGATATCCTACTTGAAGTAGAAATCCCAAAAGCTCTTGCCCACAAAGTGGAGAAGTACCATGACAATAGTACAGGATAGCCAAAGCTTTTGTTCATCTTTGGCACCTCTTTTGACCGCTCTTTGCCCTCCAAAAATTTCGCCTTGTCTTTCTGACAATGTTCTCAATCTCAGAGAGTGTCGTCAAATTCTCACTGCTGTCTTAGCCCTTTCTATGGAAATCTCCAGCGTTGCCCTGCTTCAAGAGCCCACTTTGGGGCTCTCTCCATCGGGCGCCTTGGAGTTCTCTTATAGAAAGAACTCCTCCATCAGAGACAACTTGACGACACTCTCTAGGGGGGCAAATATCGCTAAAATAGGAGCGCAAATATGAGCAAAACCTCAGGCCATCCTGTAATAGCCCAAATTCCTAAGGAAGAGCGTCCGCGTGAGCGTCTTCTTTATCGGGGCTCTGACGCCCTTTCCCTTGCTGAACTTTTAGCGATTTGCCTAGGCAATGGGCACAAAGGAACCTCGGCTCTTGCCCTTGCTCACAAACTTCTAAGTCGCTTTGGATCGTTAAGCGCCCTTTTTGAAGCTTCTATTGAAACGCTTACCGAAATGAAGGGGGTGGGTCCTGCCAAAGCGATCCACTTAAAAGCTGTTTGTGCCCTAGCAAAGCGGCTCAATGCTGTTGCTGGAAAAGGAAAGTTTCCCGTCACTTGCCCCCGAGATGTTTATACCTTCATTGCTCCTGAGATCCGAGAGGAGAAACAGGAGGTGGTGGCGCTAATGCTTCGTGACACGCGCGGGTGCATTTTCCATCACGAAATTCTAGGAAGAGGAACGCTCAATGGCGTTATTGTCCATCCGCGAGAGGTTTTTCATCGGGCGCTTCACCGTCATGCCTACAGCGTGATCCTGGCTCACAACCATCCGAGTGGCGATCCGACCCCGTCGGAAGCCGACCTCGAGTTGACGAAGCTCCTTGTCTCCTCAGGACGTCTCCTTGGTATTCCTCTGGATGACCATCTGATTATCGGGCGGGTTTCCTATGTTTCCCTCTGGGAAGAGGGGGAAATTCAGGGTTCTCGATATATACTCAAATAAGTTCAAAAATTGGTTTTTGCCTGCGCCAGCATCCCCATCTTTAACTCCCTCTGCATCGCCCCTATCTCCTGGATAGGGGACTGCTTCGAGGGAGATAAACCTGGTGTGCTGACTTTGGCAAATTCCCAATTTTTGAACTTATTTGAGTATAAAAAAATTTGACCTGGATTTTTGATAAAAAATTGGGCATAATGTTCTCCATGAAGAAATATAAAATTGCCACATTGGGGTGCCGCACCAATCAATACGAGTCGCAAGCCTTTCTAGACCAATTGAAAAAGAAAGGCTATGAGGAGGCGCGCGATGGGGAAAAAGCCGATCTTTGCATCGTCAATACCTGCACTGTCACTGAATCAGCTGACAAGCGCTCCCTCTATCAGATTCGGAAGCTTGCTCGCGAGTATAGTCCCAAGCGGATGGTGGTGACCGGCTGTTTTGCCGAGCGCTCCCAAAAAATGCTCCGCGCTCTTCAAGAGGTGACCGATATCGTCCCCAATAGCAAAAAAGAGGAGCTCCTTCCGATGATTTTTCCTGAGGAGGAGTGGCCCGAGTTTCAGATCGAGCGGTTTGAAGCCCATACCCGCGCCTTTGTAAAAATCCAGGATGGGTGCAACTCCTACTGCAGCTACTGCATTATCCCTTTTGTTCGGGGACGCTCCCGTTCGAAAAAGGTTTTCGAGATTTTGCGGGAAGTTGAGGCCCTTGTTAAAAATGGATATAAAGAGGTTGTCTTAACGGGGATTAATATTGGCGATTTTGATGGAGACGGGACCCCTCCTGTCCGCCTGGGTGATCTGGTCCGTCAGGTCGACAAGATAGAGGGACTCGAGCGGATTCGGATTTCCTCGATCGATCCCGATGAGGTCGATGATGACCTTTTGGATGCTGTGATCAATGGGAAGAAGGCCTGCCCTTCGATGCATATTGTTCTCCAGTCAGGGTCCAACCTAACTTTGAAGCGGATGCGGCGCAAATATACGAAGCAAGATTTTATCGATGCAACAGAAAGACTTCTCAAAGCCGACCCCCGCTTTACTTTCACGACCGATATTATTGTTGGTTTTCCTGGGGAGTCTGAAGAAGAGTTTCAAGAGACCCTCGCACTGATGCGAGAGGTGCGGTTTGCGAAGGTTCATATGTTTCCCTATAGCGATCGCCCCAAAACCCGCGCCTCGAGAATGCCAAATAAAATTTCTCCTGAGCTGATTCAAGAGAGGAAGGCTGAGCTTTTAAAAGTGGCGGAGCAAAACGCCTTCGACTTAAGAAACCAATTTATTGGAGAGACTTTTTCTGTCCTCTTAGAGACCCCCACAATGGGGCATACAGAAAACTTTCTCCCCGTTGTTGTACCCGATAATAATTTATGCCCGAACACCCTAATCAATGTCACATGTGTAGACAATAACTCCGAAGGACTCATTGGTGAAAATCAAGCTGACGCAAAAATACAAACCCTTTTCGCATGAAGAGGGAACCTCCCTTCTCCTCCCTAAAAGCCCTTGGAAGGTGACCGCCTATCCAGCGAAGGTGGTTTTAGAAAACCTTATTTCAACAGGGAAAGAGGAGAGCCATACGATCACCCCTCAGATCAAAGGACCTTTAACACAATTTACTGTGATGCAGGATCTAGAAAGACAATGGATCCGGATCTTTGGACGGGGACCTGAGGGCTATTTTTCTTACCGTTTGGTGGCGACTGCCCATGAGATCACCCTTTTCCTCGAGCGCGGACCGAAGGAAGGAATTGCCTTTACCTATGAGGGGGAGACAAAACTCCTTAGGCGGAAAGAGGAACTCATTATTCCAGTTGTGCGGAGCGCTTTTGGACAGAGCCTTTCCGAAAAAATGCACTTCGGATGTAGCAAAAAGCAAGACTGGACCCTTGTTAAAAGAAGGCTGAGCCTCGAAGAAATTTTGCCGATTTGGCATGCCTTGGGAAAACATATTCCCGAGCATCCCCTCTTAGACGTTGGAACAGCTCATTATCTTAAGGCTTGCCAAGAGCTCGTTGAGCAAAGGGACCGTGCAAAGATTGGTTCTGCTTTTTTAACCCTTTTTAAAGTGGGCTTTTCTGGGATTTTGTCGCCCTCATTGATGGACGAAACCCACCATACTTTTGTTCCAGAAGGGGCACCGATCCCTGTTGAAGCTTCTCCTCTCCTATTGTTAGGAGAAGGAGCCCGTCTCATCCGCCGTCTCCTCATCGAAGCAAAGGAAGATTGTTTTGCAGTTCTTCCTTGTTTGCCCAAAGAGCTCCATGCCGGTCGCTTTACCGATATTGCTCTTAGAGATACCCTCACCATCGACCTCGAGTGGTCAAAGAAGCTCATCCGTCGCGTTATTCTCCATCCTAAAGAGGACCAAGAGGTGAAGCTGACTTTCCAATCGGCGATCGATTCTTTCCGTCTCCGCCGTGGAAGGCGAAACCGTGGCAAAGCCCATAATGCTGGAGACACCCTCACCCTTAAAGGGGGAACGCTCTACATTCTCGACCGCTTTCAAAAATAAAAAAAACTAAATTGCTGACTGTAAGGTGCATAAAGCTTTTCACGTTCAAAATATAAACCAGACTACCCCCTAGGGGTGATGACCTTCAGAGAGGAGGGGAGGACCCGGATGTAGACATCTCCCTCAAAGTCACAAGGTTCCCCATCAATATGGAGGGTTTGATGAGGTTTTTTAAGGATCACTTCTTGGCAACGGAAGGTTTCCGTATACTTTGAGTCATCGAGGTGTTTAGTAAAGAGGTCATGGACCAGCTTGGGAGCTGCATGGGGAGGGAACTCCTTCCAGATGATCACGTCTAAAAAGCCATCATCGACCTTTGCGCTTGGAGCAATGAAGGCATTGTTTCCATACTGGTTGGAGTTTGCAAAGCAGATCAAGAAAGCCTTTTTGTGAAGAGGTATTCCATCAACCACCAGATCATAATTTTGAGGTTTATAGTTGGGGAGTTCCGAAAGAACTGCTAAGAGATAAGAGGCAGGCCCCCGTTTGCCTGAGTTAGAGAAAGTGCGGCTGACATCGGCATCAAAGCCGACCCCCGCCACTCCCAAATACGATTTGTCATTGATCTTGACAGTGTCCACCCACTGGTCGGACATTTCATTGATCACTTGAATCGCCTTCGCAGGATCCTTGGGGATATTGAAGGAGAGGGCAAATCCATTCCCCGAGCCGGTTGGAACGATGGCCAATGCTGCTTGTGAGCCAATCATCCCCTGGGCCACCTCATTGACCGAGCCATCGCCCCCAACAGCCACAACGATCGTAGCGCCCCGCTTTACCGCTTCTCGGCTAAGCTCTGTGGCGTGGTGGGGCCGCTTCGTATAGAGGATCTCATACTCAAAGAGCTTCTGATCGAGATTTTTCCGAACAAGTTGTTTAATCTTTTTTTGTTTCCCCAATCCAGAAATAGGGTTTACAATAAAAACAACTTTACCCTCAATACACGACAATTTTTGGAGTCGATGGACAGCTGCGGCTTCACCAGATGTCCTTTCTTCCTCACCCATAGCGCTTTGGCTATGGGACTCGTCATTCAAGAAAATCTGGTTTTGCCTCGCTTGCCCTTCGCTCTCCAAAAACTTTCGTGTACCGAGGTCCTTACATTGTAATGCCCCACAAGTCGTTAGTAATAAAACTATAAATGAAAATAGCTGCTTCATAGCAAACAACTATACCTTAAGTAGGAGATAGTGGGCAAGTGGGCTTGGTTCAACGGGTGTGATTGAAATCCGTACTCTATGGAATTTGCTTAAGCAGCTTCTTCCCATAGCTCCTCCCAAAAGCCGTTTGCACGTAGGGCTCTAAGTTGGGCCATATCATCGGCATTTTCAGCTAACCACCATGCTCCAGGTATTTTTAACCTTTTTTGTATTAGGGATCTATTGGTGCTTTCTATTAA